>CAWUJR010000380.1:0-4205 GCA_963922375.1 uncultured Robbsia sp. | reverse complement strand
CCCACGCCGAAATCGTCGGCGATTTTGGACGATTAGCGGATCACGTCGATGCCCACATTCGTCCGCAGCGTGATCTCCAGTACCTTCACGCAGCCGTCATACAACGCCTTGCAGACCGACACGCCTTCTTCCACGCTGTCGAACTTCAGCACCGGAATGACCGGGCCCAGCTTGACGATTTCTTCTACCGTATAGCGCTTGCTCATCGTTACTCTCCTTCGGCCGCAGAGGGGCCATGTGCCGGGCCCGGTGCTGCGTGATACAGCGGGCCGAAAACTGTTGCGCCATTCTCAGCGCTGGCGGCGGCCTGACGGAACACGCCGAATATATCCGTCCCGAAACCGGGGTCGGTCGGGTCGACCGGTGCCGGTCGCTCACACGGGCGCTGCGCCCATTCGGCGTCGTCGACCTCGATCTCCAGCGTACCGGCGTTCGCGTCGATGACAATCATGTCGCCGGTGCGAATCTTTGCGATCGGTCCATCCAGCAGTGCTTCAGGCGACAAGTGAATTACCGCCGGTACCTTGCCCGAGGCGCCGGACATGCGGCCATCGGTCAGCAGCGCCACATGACGCCCCTTGTCCTGCAGCACGCCCAGCAGGGGCGTGAGCTGATGCAGCTCCGGCATGCCATTGGCGCGTGCACCCTGGAAGCGTACCACCGCGACAAAATCGCGATCGAGTTCGCCTGCCTGGAATGCCGTCTTCACCGCCTGTTGCGAGTCGAATACCACTGCCGGCGCACGCAGCGAGCGATGCTGCGCGGCTACCGCCGAAATCTTGATCACTCCGCGTCCCAGCCGCCCTTTCATCAGACGCAGCCCACCATCGGGTGCGAATGGTTCAGTGACCGGGCGCAACACCGCAGCATCCAGGCTGACCTCAGGCGCCGGCCCCCAGACCACCTTGTTGTCGCGCAGGCTCGGTTCCTCAGCATAACGCGACAAGCCCTTGCCGACCACTGTCGTGACGTCCTCATGCAGCAGGCCGCCACTCAATAGTTCGCGGATCAGGAATGCCATCCCGCCGGCCGCATGGTAATGATTCACATCCGCCTTGCCATTCGGATAGATCCGCGCGAGCAACGGCACGACCGCCGACAACGCATCGAAGTCATCCCAATCGATGATCACGCCGGCCGCCCGGGCAATCGCCACCAGATGCATCGTATGGTTGGTCGAGCCGCCTGTCGCCAGCAGACCGACGATGCCATTGATCACCGCACGCTCATCGACCACATGACCGATCGGCGTGTACTGGTGACCCTCGGCGGTGATTTGCAGTACGCGTCGCGCGGCTTCCGCCGTCAATGCGTCGCGCAGCGGCGTATCCGGATGAATGAAGGCGGCGCCCGGCAAATGCAGACCCATCACTTCCATCAACAGCTGGTTGCTGTTCGCGGTGCCGTAGAACGTACAGGTGCCTTGGCCATGGTAGGCACTGGATTCGGCTTCGAGCAACGCTTCGCGGCCCACTTCGCCGGTGGCGAACTGCTGACGAACCTTGGCTTTTTCATCATTCGACAGACCGGTGGCCATCGGGCCCGCCGGCACGAAGATCGTCGGCAGATGGCCGAATTGCAGCGCGCCGATCAGCAGGCCCGGCACGATCTTGTCGCACACGCCCAGGCAGAGCGCCGCGTCGAACATATTGTGTGTGAGTGCAATGGCGGTACTCATCGCAATCGCTTCGCGCGAGAACAGCGACAATTCCATGCCGATATTGCCTTGCGTGACGCCATCGCACATCGCCGGAACGCCGCCGGCGAACTGGGCGGTGCCCCCCGCCTCGCGGGCCGCCTGCTTGATAATGTCGGGGAAGCGCAAATACGGGACATGCGCGGACAGCATCTCGTTATACGACGAGACGATGCCGATGTTCGGTGCCTTCAGCGCCTTGATCGTGAACTTGTCGTCGCCTTCCATGCCTGCGAAACCGTGCGCGAGATTCGCACACGATAACGCGCCGCGTATCGGAAAGCGCCCTTGCGCGGCATTGATTCGGGCGAGATACACGTCCCGGGTGGCGCGACTGCGCGCGATCACGCGATCGGTGACCTTGGCGAGTTGCGGATGCAATTGTGGGTACGGCGATGCCATGCATGTCTCCTGTCAGTGAGGCTCTTGCTTTGCCGCGCTTTACGATGCGGTGCGGTGTGGCCTCCTACTCGATGGTCGTACCGAATGCGTGCCGTTATCTTACCTATTCCGCTCGCACTCGATGCGCTTGTCTTTTCAACTTCGCGTTCCAACTCAGCGTTTGAACGCCACGTTTCACTTCTTGCTGGAACGCCGCGCCTGAGATTGAGCGCGGCGTTCCAGCGTTGTCTTTTGCACAAACCGGTCGGCTGAATGGAATCGATACCATTTTGCCGCGCAGACCGCGGATGTCCCTTCCGGTCACCGTCACCGCAGCGCCAACCGCCGATGCGTCGGTCGCGCATTGTCATTCGCATGGTAAGACCCCAGCCCCGATCAAAACGGTTTGATCACGACCAACAACACCGCGCCAAGCAGGCCGAACACCGGCACTTCATTGAAAATACGATACCACCGGTGCCCATGACGGTTGCGATCCTGCTCGAACGCGCGCAGCAAGCGACCACAGACGTGGTGATAGACCAGAATCAGCACCACGATCACGAGCTTTGCGTGCATCCAACCCTCGCCCTGACCGATGCCCAATCCCAAAAAGAGATAGAGCCCGAGCAATAACGCCGGCACCGCAATGATCGTCATGAAGCGGTACAACTTGCGTCCCATCAACAACAGTCGGTCGCGCGCCACGGGTGCGGTTTCCATCGCCAGATTCACGAAGATCCGCGGCAGATAGAACAGCCCTGCAAACCACGATGCGACGAACACGATGTGTAACGCCTTCGCCCACAAATACAGCATCTACCTCTCCAATAGGGGCCAAGGGCCGAGGGCCGACGGCGCGATCGCCTGAGCGACTGACTCAGACGTCCGCTCAGGCGCGCGCTTCGCCGTGGCCGAGTACGATGTATTTCATCGACGTCAGCCCATCCAGTCCGACCGGACCCCGCGCATGCAGCTTATCGTTCGAAATGCCGATTTCCGCGCCCAAGCCGAACTCGAAACCGTCGGCGAACCGTGTCGACGCGTTCACCATGACGCTCGCGGAATCGACCTCGCGCAAGAAGCGCATCGCCCGGTCATGATCTTCGGTGACGATCGCATCAGTATGCGCGGAGCCCAATTCATTGATATGCGTGATGGCCTCATCGATACCGGACACGATCTTGATCGCCAGAATCGGCGCCAGGTATTCGGTCGTCCAGTCCGCCTCCTGCGCCGCGACAATGCCTTCGCCGACCGGCAGACCCGCTGTCGCCAATGCACTCAGCGTCTCCGGGCAACCGCGCAATTCGACGCCTTTCTCGCGGAACGCCCGCGCCAGCGCCGGCAACAGCGCAGCTGGGGCCGATCGATCCACCAGCAACGTCTCCATCGTGTTGCAGGTGCCGTAGCGATGCGTCTTCGCATTGATACAGACCGTCAGTGCCTTCTGCGCATCGGCCTGACGATCGACGAACACATGGCAGATGCCATCTAGATGCTTGATCATCGGCACGCGGGCCTCGACCATCAAGCGGGCGATCAAACTTTTCCCGCCACGCGGCACGATCACATCGACAAATTCGGTCATCGTGATCAGTTCTCCCACCGCGCGACGATCGGTGGTCTCCACGACCTGCACCGCATCGGGCGGCAGACCGCTCGCTTGAAGCGCCCCGGCAATCAGCGACGCCAGCAAAGTATTGCTCTCGATGGCTTCCGAGCCACCGCGCAAGATCGTTGCATTGCCCGATTTAAGGCACAGCGCTGCGGCATCGATCGTCACATTCGGTCGTGATTCATAGATGATGCCGATCACGCCCAGCGGCACGCGCATGCGCCCGACCTGGATGCCGCTCGGGCGCATTTTCATATCGGATATTTCGCCGATCGGATCCGAAAGCGCCGCGACCTGCCGCAAGCCGTCGATCATCGTGCGCAGCGCCTTGTCCGATAACGTCAACCGGTCGATGAAAGCGGCATCCATGCCGTTGTCGCGCGCGCGGGTGACATCGCGTTGATTGCGCTCGATGAGCGCCTCGCGATGCGATTCGATCGCGGTGGCGATGCGCTCGAGTGCGGCATTCTTCAGCGCGGTGGAAGCGCGGGCCATCTCGCGCGATGCAAC
>CAWUJR010000379.1:0-4210 GCA_963922375.1 uncultured Robbsia sp. | reverse complement strand
ACCGACGAAGCCAGCGCGATCGAGGCGCTCGGTCACGCACCGTTGCTGGTGCGCGGCAATCTGCGCAATTTCAAAGTCACCTACCCGGAAGACTTCGATCTCGCCGAAGCCGTGCTGCAGGCGCCGCGTCAGCCTTGAGACGGACTCGATGAACCCAGATTATTTATATAAGGAAACACGATGAACATCAGAGTAGGGCAGGGCTACGATATCCATGCATTGGTCAGCGGTCGGCCGTTGATCATCGGTGGCGTGAAAATCGATCACGACCGCGGACTGCTCGGGCACTCGGATGCCGACGTGCTGTTGCACGCAATCACCGACGCGTTATTCGGTGCGGCGGGCCTCGGCGACATCGGGCGTCACTTTCCGGACACGGATCCCACTTTCAAGGGCGCTGACAGCCGCAAGTTGTTGGTCGAAGCGGCGCGGCGCGTACGCGCGGCGGGCTGGGAAATCGGCAATGTGGACAGCACCGTCATTGCGCAGCAGCCAAAGCTTGCCAGCCATATCGGGCCGATGTGCGAGACGATCGCCGCGGACCTGGGCATTGCGGTGGAGGCGGTGAACGTCAAAGCGAAGACGAACGAAAAGCTCGGCGCGCTTGGCAGGCAGGAAGGAATCGCCTCGCAGGCGATCGTGTTGCTGACCAGAGGGTAAGGCTAAGCAGGTCAGCGCCGCCAACGCTCGTCGGCGGCGCTCAGACCGACGAATCAAGGCTCGACGTCGGTCAAGTTGGTCGAGGGTGCGGACAGACTGGCGGTTTTGACGATCGGGAACGACAGCGTGACATCGAGGCCGGGTCCGGGCACGCGGTTCGCGAGCTTCATCGTGCCACGATGGCGCGTCACCAGGCGCTGGACGATGGCCATGCCCAAGCCGGTCCCGTCTGCCTTCGTGCGCGCTTCGTCAACCCGATAAAACGGCCGGGTGATGAACGGCAATTGGTCTTCCGGGATACCGGCCCCCTGATCCTTTACCGACACCACCGCGCGTCCATCGACGGCTTGCAGCGAAATCGACAGATGCGCAATGCCATCGTCCGCGCTACGACCATATTTCTTCGCGTTTTCGACCAGATTGTCGATGACGCGGCGCATGTCGGTGGGTTCGGCCTCCACACGTACGCCATCGACCACCTGTGCATCCACGATCGCATGCTCATCGGATTCCAATCGAGCGACAACCTCGTGCATCACACCCGATAAATCGATACGTTCCGGTGCCCGCATGCCCGGACGCGCGTAATCCAGGAATCGGCCGATGATGCGATCCATCTGCTCGATGTCGTCGACCATCGCTTCCTTCGTCGGCTCGTCTGCGGGGCTCATCTCGGTTTCGAGCCGCAGGCGAGCGAGCGGCGTACGCAAATCGTGCGAGATTCCGGCGAGCATCAGCGCCCGGTCGGCCTCAAGCTGCTCGAGATCGCGGACCATCTGGTTGAAGCTGCGGTTCGTATCGGCCGCCACCCCCAGCCCGCGCTCAGGCAGCGGATCCGGCGTCTGACCGGATCCCACCTTGCGTGCCGCCCAGGCCAGCCGTGCGAATGGCCGGTTGACGATACTGGTGATGAAGGCCGCCCCAAACAGCGACAGCGCCAAGGCAAACACTCCCCAGCCCAACCACTGCAAGCCGGTGACATTGTCGAGCTGGTCGCGATTCAATGAGACCCAATAGTCCTCATCGTCGATCTTGAAGCTTATCCAGACCCCCGGGATGTTATTGACCGACGATGCGATCGCCGTTTCATTACCCAGGCGTTTGCGCAGGTCGCTCTCGATCATCCGGTTGACGGGATTGTCGGGCTGCTGCGTGAAGCGGTCGCCGGTTTCGCGAGGATAAACGCGCACCCCCTCATTGCTCTCCAGATCCTGAAGCAGCGCGCGGCGCAGATCGGGGTCGGAGTACAACAAGGCGGTGCGCGTCAATTTGACGATCGAAACCAGTTGCAGCGCGACGCGTTGCGCCCGTGGCTCGCGTTCGATGACCCGAAAGCTCTGAAACCACGCAGTCAGGCTCACCGTGATGAGCAGCGCGATGAGCAAGAAGGTGCGCCAGAACAGGCCGCCGAAGGCCATGGTCAACAGGCGCCGGTCGATTCTTCGCATCGGTTGGGGAAAAAGAGCAGCCAAACGATGACCCGATCAAGCCGCGCCGTCGGGAATGAAAACGTAGCCCAGGCCCCACACGGTTTGGATAAACCGCGGACTACCCGGATCCGGTTCGATCAGCTTGCGCAGCCGCGAAATCTGCACGTCCAGACTGCGATCGAACACTTCGTATTCGCGTCCACGCGCCAATTCCATCAGCTTTTCCCGCGAAAGCGGCTGCCGCGGATGCCGTGCAAACACCTTCAGCACCGAAAATTCGCCGGTTGTCAGCGGAATTTCCTGGCCTGCCTTCGTCAGCGTGCGCGTGGCCAGATTCAACGAGAATTCGCCGAACTCGAACAGTTCCGTCGTCTCGGACGGCGCGCCGGGCAACTCGGTGGGCGCGCGCCGGCGCAGCACCGCATGAATCCGAGCGACCAACTCGCGCGGGTTGAATGGCTTCGGCAAATAGTCGTCCGCCCCCATTTCCAGGCCGACGATGCGGTCGACGTCTTCGCCTTTCGCCGTCAGCATGATGATCGGCGTGCGGTCATTGCCGCCACGCAAGCGACGGCAGATCGAAAGACCGTCTTCGCCCGGCAGCATCAAATCGAGCACCAGTAGGTCGAACCGCTCCCGGACCCACAGTTTGTTCATGGACGGCGCATTTTCGGCAACGTAGACGTTGAAGCCTTGTTCCCCGAGATAGCGGCGCAGCAGGTCGCGCAGGCGGGGGTCGTCGTCGACGACAAGTATTTTTGATGGGCTTTTGTTTTCCATGTCGTCATCTTAACGCGATTCAAATGTCTCGCGATTTGGCGGATTGAACTGCTTACAAAACTTTACAGGATTTACGCAGCGAACCATGCGCGCAATGCCTTGCACAGCGCGCGTTCGGCACGACGGGGCATTCAGGATGCGTCACTAGGTATAGCAGTTTACGCGGTCCGCCGCAACGCGGGGCAGATGTGATTCAATGGTCTTCGATAGAGCGCGCGCATTGGAGTGCGCGGAATGCGCGTGTGCGCGTGGCATGCTGCCCTTTGTCCCGTCTGTCGCTTGATAACGAAGAAGACTACTGCATGGATCGTCGTCGCTTTCTTGGGTGGGGATGTGCTGCCGTGGCATCGGCAGGGGCGTGTACGCCAGCGCGCGCAGGCAGCGCGTTGCCCTCGATGTCATCGGCGCCGTCGACGTCCCCGTTTTCATCGAAGCCATATGCAGGTCGCGTGCTGATCGTCATCGATCTGGAGGGAGGAAACGACGGGCTGAACACGGTCGCGCCGCTCGACGACCCGATGTACGGGTTGCTACGGCCCCGACTGGCGTTGAATGCGCGTGATGCGATCGCGTTGAATGCTTGCGACCTTTGCACTGAGCGATACGGTCCGGCATCGATTCATCCCGAAGACGGTGCTCACGTGTGCGCGGCGTCGACGTCAGCGTCGGCACCGGCACCGGCAGCTTCTGCTCCCGCCGCGTCGCCGGGCCGGCGGGGGATGCATCCTGCATTGGCCTCGTTCATGCCGTTCTGGCGCAATGGGCAACTGGCTGTCGTCGAAGGCGTCGGAAGCATGACGTGTGGCGTCGATGCTTCGAATCTTTCTCATTTCCGTGCTGCGCAATGCTGGCGCGCGGGCGCCGCGTCTGACGATTACCGTTCGGACGACTGGCTGCAACGGGCGATGTGGCCGGACAACGATGCATGGCGAGATCTTTCATCTCTTCCCACATTCGCCGCCCAAGTGAGCGCCGCCTGTCATCTCGTCATGGCGAATCAGCGCGGCTCGCCCGCGGCAGAGCGGGGCGCCGCGCCGAGGATGGCGTTGCGGCTGACATTGAACGGTTTCGATACCCATCACCGCCAGGCAACGCGTCACGCGGCTCGTCTACGCGAACTGGCTGGCGGCGTGCAGACGCTCCACGCATCATTGCGGGCGGCAGGTTGTTGGGATCGCGTCTGCATCATGACGACATCGGAATTCGGGCGCAGCGCGGCGGAAAATGCGCACGGCGGCACCGAACACGGCGACGCATCGATGCAGTTTTTGATCGGTACGAAGGTGGCGGGCGGATTCTACGGCAGTGCGCCGGCGTTGCCGGCCGATGGCGGCGCAATG
>CAWUJR010000378.1:0-4217 GCA_963922375.1 uncultured Robbsia sp. | reverse complement strand
CGACACCGCCGACGTGGCGGCCACACGGCGCGGCCGCAGCATGAGAAACGCGCCCACCGCCATCAACGCCGCGAAATACACCAATAACTTCTGTCCGTCGATCAGCTTGCCAAGCGATGATCCGAGCGTCGCACCGAATACCCCGCTGGCTGCAAAGACCAGCGCCGGCCCCCACCGTACATGACCGGCGCGTGCATGCGGGATCAGGTTGATGTAAGCGCTGACGGCCACCGCGAGCGCCGCCGTACCGATAGCCAGATGCGGACTGGCGAGCCCGACTGCGTACAACATCAACGGCACGGCGAGGATCGAGCCGCCGCCGCCGACGAGCCCCAACATCATGCTGACGAATGCCCCGCTCAGCGCGGCCACGACGCCTTGAACCAGCACAACTGCGTTGTCATCGATCACCGGAGCCGGTAGATGACGTGCCACCGACCAGAATCCCAATGACTCCGAGAGTGCAAATGCCAACGGCAACGATGCGGTACTCATGGCTGGCCGCATGCAAGATTGGCCGGAATCGCGATATCCATCAATGCCGGATTTGGCAGATTCAGGCTATGCATCAATGCCACGTACTCGTCTTCGGTCTTGCCGGCCAATCGCGGATTGAAGCGCTTTTCTTCGCCAATCGTCGACACCGTCCAGCCTTTGTAATCGTGACCGGGGTAAACCAACGTCTGCTCCGGAAGCCGGAACAGCGTATGCACGATCGAGCGCCACGATAGACGGGCATCGCCACCCTGGAAGTCGGTGCGACCGCTGCCCCGTATCAGTAATACATCGCCGGTAAAGACGGCTTGCGGCGCCGCCGGATTCAGCAGAAAACTGAACGATTCGCTGGTGTGACCAGGTGTATAGATCGCCTGCAGACGCACGCCGTCGATATCGATCGCTTCGCCATCCGCGACGCGGCGCGACACGCATTCCGCCTGGGACAACGCGCCCATAATGGTCGTGCATGCGGTGCTATCACGCAAATCGCCCAGCGCGGTAATGTGATCGGCATGCGTATGCGTGTCGATCGCATGCACCAGCGTGACGCCGAGCTGTTCGATCAACTGCAAATAGACCGGCAACTGCGCTTTGACCGGATCGATGAGCAGCGCTTCGCCGCCCTCACGGGAGGCCAGCAAATAGGTGTAGGTGCTCGATGGGGAATCGAACAGTTGACGAAAAAGCATCAGCTTGTACCGAAAAGAAGGTTTAATTACTTTTCGATATAAGCTTATACGTTTACAGAACTAAGAACAAGATCAGAAATTTCTGGATTTTTCAGCGCGCGCTTAACGCTGCTGGCGCAGCGGCGTCAGCAGCGCGCGCAAGTCGTTGTGGTCGATCTCGTGCATCAGCGCCAGCAAGCGCCCGATCTGCCCGGGCGGAAAGCCTTCTCTCGCAAACCACGCCAGATAGTGCGCCGGCAGATCGGCGATCACGCGATCTTTGTACTTGCCATACGGCATGGTCTGGCTGACCAGCCGTTGCAGGTCTTCTGCTTCCATAAGCGGCGTGGCGAAAGGGGGGGGTCAACCGCCGTGCGGCGTCGTATGCCGGGCCGGCGAACTCGGAGGGTGGCTTGAGCGCGGATGGCGCGGGTGCTTCGGCTTCGCCTGATTGCCGAACATTGCCCGGCAGCCCGGCGACAACTGATCGAGTTTGCTTTTCATACACGCGGTGATTTTTTGTTCATTCGGAATCTCGGCCATGCAGAGTCGCATCGCATCCCCACGGCATGCCTTCGTCTGCTCGTCGCGCGTGGCCGCCGACGCGGCGACCGCGAACATGCTTGATACCAACCCCAGCGCTAGCGCCATTGCAACTACAGGTCTTCCCATCTGCATCGTCTCTTCCTACCTTCTTCGTCTTTTTTGTCTTTTTCGTCTTTTTCGCCGCTGGTTCGTTAAAACTCCACGACGACAAAATCTTCCTTGCCGACATCGCACAGCGGGCAACGCCACGCGTCATCGATGTCCTCAAAGCGCGTGCCGGGCGCGATGCCCTCCTCTGGCAACCCCGCTTCTTCATCATAGACCCAACCGCAGATCACGCAGACCCACTGCTTGAATGCCACCTCGGCTGCTGCGTGTTCTGCGACCGCAGCGGTCGCATCCGCGGCAACGGTTGCATTCGCCGTGCGGTGTGTCGCATCGGTCATGACCTGGCCGTCCGCGATCGGGGCGGCAGCGTTTCCTGCGACGTTTGCGACGACGTCCGCGTTCTTTTCCAGCGTCACGATGATCGGCGCCGCAGTAGACGATGCCGCCAACCGGGCAGTCAAGCGTTCATACAGCGCCCGCGCTTCGGCATCGGTCAGCCCCAACGTACAGGGACCGGTCGACGGCGCCTGCAGACGTTGCGCGGAAAACTGCAGTTCAACGGCTACACCTTTCTTGTACATCATGGATCAGGACAGCCAGTAGGCGATCAGAGAACCGGCGAGCCCCGCCAGTGCGATCACCGTCAGCATTTGCAGGAGCGACAGCGATCGCGAAGATTTTTCAGGAGAATGGGTTGCGTTCATCAGAGTCGAAAGTAAGAACAAAAAAGTTGGAACAGCACGGTCGAACCGCCACACTTACGACGGTGGCTGCACAGTAGGACCTCTGCGCCATTCTGTCAATTTGATGGGTCAACACCGGCGCAAAGAGCGGAAAATTCGCAGCATTGTACGGATACCGCTGCGGGCGCAACGACCTTTGCGGCGCCGCAGGCAACGCGTCGCAAAGCGGGTGTCCGCGCGGATTCGCGCGGATTCGCGTCGGTGCGCTGCCGGTCAGTACCGCCCGCCCTAGTGTATTCACTCCGCCCACCGCAATAAACCCCGATTCCAGAGATGATTCGTTCCGATAAACAGCACGAATCATCGTCCCTGTCGAGGCGGCCATCCCAGGCCGTCACAACACATTCAACATCGATAACGCGGTGTCCTGCATCGCGGGCAATACGCGATCGAGTGCCGCTTCCAACGTCTCGTTGGCGACCGGCATACTCGTGCTTAGCGCGGCAACCACGTCGCCCCGGCGATTCTTCAACGGGACGGCAATGCCGCGGATGCCCACCTGTAGCTGCTGTTCGATCACCGAATAGCCCTGCGCCCGGGCCTGCACGATTTTTTCAAGTAACGGGCCCGGCACAGTCAAGGTGTGCGGCGTGAAAGGCGCGAGTGTCTGGGTCTCGAGCCAGCGCAGCAGCGTCGCGTTATCGTACTTCCACGCCAATAACACGATTCCGAAGGAAGTCAGCACCGCCGGCACACGCGCCCCCAGCACAAAGCCGGTGGCCATCACGCGCGGACCGCCGCTGCGGGCAATGATCGATAACTCCCAATCATCCATCACGCTGAGATAGCACGACTCGTTCAACTTCGCGCTGAGCTGTTGCATATAAGGTTGAACGATGCGGGGCAAGCGTGCGGACTCGAAGTAGGACCAGCCCATGCGCAATACGCGCGGGGTTAATCCGTACAGCTTTCCGTCGGAGTGCAGATAGCCGAGGTGCTCGAGCGTCAGCAGATAGCGTCGCGCGGCGGATCGCGACAATCCCGTCTTCGTCGCCAGTTGCGATGCCGTCAAGCGCGCATGATCCTGATCGAACGCTTCGAGGACGCTGAGGCCATGCTCCAAACCGGCAATCCAGTCGCGACGGTTTAACGGCGCTTTTGCCATCGAGTATCCTCAGGGTTATCCCGGTTACAGTGCGTTCAACGCACCTTTCGAGCGATTATCGCACAAGCCGACCGTCGTGAATGCCCGACGCTGACGGGGCGGCGCTATGCTTTGTGGACGTCATCGCGTTCCCTCCCCGAGCGCGACGCGCGGCGGCAATGCCCTTTATCGAGATCGACCATGACCTATGCGACAGCCGACGTGACGGCCCCTTCCCTGACTTCGCTGCGTCCATCGAATCCGCTGTTCATCAATCTGATCCTGCTAGGCGGGCCGCCCGAAGGCAAGATCAAGGCGGCGCAACAAGCGGGATTCGACCAAGTCGAACTTTGGCGACAGGATGTGGAAGCGTACGGTACCGGTCCCGAAGCGCTTGCCGCCACGCTGAAAGCGGCCGACATCGCATTGACCGATTACCAAGTGCTATTGGATTTTGACGGCGCGCCGGATGCGCTGCGAGAGAGCAAACGCGCGGAGGCGTTACGCATGCTGGACACGGCGGTGAAAGTGGGCGCGACCACGCTGCTGACGCCGGCGTCGACGCATGCC
>CAWUJR010000377.1:0-4218 GCA_963922375.1 uncultured Robbsia sp. | reverse complement strand
CTCTTTTTTTCGGTACTTCGCGGACAAGCGCGAGTAGCTTTTGAGTGGCTCGGAACGGGTGCAGCAAACGATGATGTACGGACTGGGTGGCGCACCTGCCGACGAGTCACCGGTCGACGCGGTCGCCGCCGCGCTGGCGAAGGCAGGCGATTTCTTCAATGACGCGCGCCGCCCTTTCGCGCGCGTGCGCCACGCAGTGATCGCTGCCAATCCGGATCTGCATGAACGCGAGCTGATCAAGTTAGCAACCTTGTCTGCGGCGCTCGCGAAGGGACTGCGCGCTCGCGGCGTGGGCGAACCGGACGCCAGTCTTTTGGCAGAGGCCGGCATTGCTGTCTTTCGGGTGGCGTTCGTACAATGGGTGGACGCATCCGAACGACGCGACTTCGTCCAGATCGTGGACGCATCACTGACGCGCGTGAGCGCGCTGACGGCCCGATGACCGGCGGGTGCCGCTTTGTTGCGCTGCTACGCGGCGTTTGACGATTTCTTTCTGGGCGTTATGCGGTGCCGCTTGCGAGCGTCAATACGGCTTCCAATCCTCCGCCTGCGCGGTTTCGCAATATCACATTGCCCCCGTGGCTCTGCGCGATGCTGCGTGCGATTGTCAGTCCCAATCCGGAACCCGCGTACTCCGCGGTCGTCCCGCTTCGACGATCGGCAACCCTTCGGTCGTCTCGATTCGCATCGGCTTGGACGGCGGCTTGCGGGTCCTCTCCGCAGTCATCTCCGCAGTCATCTCCGCAGTCATCTCCCGTATCGCCGCGAAAGTACGCCTCGAAAACGCGCTCCAGCAACGCCTCGTCGGCGATCCCCGGACCGCGATCCGCCACGACGACCTGAATCATTGTGCCCATGTCATCCATTCGGACACTAACGCGTTTTCCATACAGCACCGCGTTGTCGATCAGGTTCTGCAAACAACGCTTCAAGTTTCTTGGGAACCCGAACAACCGCTGCCTGCTATGACCCGCCGTAGCGATTTCCACACCGGTTTCGCGCCAGTCTTCGACCAGGCCTTCAATCATCGATTCTAGATCGATTTCACGGCGCACTTCGGTGATCTCAACACCTTGTACCGCGTCCAGCGTGGTGCGAACCATCGTTTCCATGTCGGCCAAATCGGCGCGCATACGCTCGCGCCAGACTGGGTCGGGCAACATCTCCGCTCGCAGACGCAAACGCGTCAGCGGCGAGCGCAGATCGTGCGACATCGCCGTCAGGAATCGGGTACGCGCTGCGATGCTGTCCGTCAGCTGGATCTGCATCGCATTGAATGATCGCGCCGCAGAGCGAACCTCGGCCGGCCCCTCCACAGGCAAGGGCGCGCGGTGAATATTGCGACCCAGCAATTCGGCCGCTTCGGCCAAGCGCCGCAGCGGCCGGACCGTCAGCCGCACGGCGATCAGCGCAAGGATCACCACCGCCACCAGACGTATCAGATAAAGGCGAACGAGATAATCGAGGACCCGCTCCGCTGGCTCGCTTTGCATACCTGCCTGTCCCTCGTTTGCACCGATATCGAGCCATTGCCCCGAAGGCAGCATCAATTGCACATGAAAAACGCCAGTCGGCATGCGCGAATTGAACAAGCTCAGCAGCCCATGACGCCCCTCGTCGTCACGCAGGTGCGCATCGATCACACGTATTTCGATCGGGTTGCCGAGCCTGCGGCGAACGACGCCCGAAATCAAGTCCTCGATCGCACGGTGCGACAATCGATCGTGCGTGCAGCAAGCCGTCATCGCCGTGCTTGCATCGATCCACGACAAGCGATAGCGGGCATCGCTCAGTCGGGCAATCACCGTGTTACGCTGGCCCTGATCGCCGACGCCGTCCAGCAATCTGACCGTATCGGCCAGACGGCTCGCAAACAATCGCGCGGGGATTTCCAGCGTGCGATGTTCGCGATCCGCAAACCAGATGGTCCCGGTGAAAAGTTGACCGGCAAACATACCTCCGACCAGTATGAGAACCAACCGCCCATAAAGCGAATCGGGCCATATCCTCAGTTTCATCGGTATCGTCACTCGTCGTCAGTCGCCGCTGGTCACATCCGCGACCAACATATAACCCTCGTTGCGCACGGTACGGATCAGGGTGGCTTGGCGTCCGTCATCTTTCAGATAGCGTCGCAACCGGCTGATGCAGACGTCAATCGACCGATCCAATGGCACCGCGTCCTTTCCGAACACCCGTTCCAACAGAAACTCACGTGACAACGGCCGGTTCGGGTAATCCAGCAATGCCCGCAACGTGCGGTAGTCTGAGCCGCCCAGCGACACAACCGTTTCCTCGGGCGACAACATCTGCTTCATTCGTGTGTCCAAACGCCAGCCCGCAAAGTGAATGCACTCTGTGGTGTCTACCGGCTGCTGATACGGGAAAGCACGCGTTCGACGCAGCACCACTTTGATCTTCGCAAGAAGCTCGCGTGGATCGAATGGCTTTGGCAGGTAATCGTCGGCACCCATTTCGAGACCGAGGATGCGATCCAGCAGGCCACCGCGAGCGCTCAGGATGATGATCGGCACCGTCGACGTACGCCGCAGCTCTCGGGTAATTTCCAAACCGTCTTCATCGCCAAGCATCAAATCCAGCACGACCAGATCGACTTTGGTCGAGCGAATGATCTGCGACAGTTTTCGACCGCTTTCGACATCGCTTGCTTGATAACCCATCTCGCGAAGGTAGTCGCGCAAGAGCTGACGAATATGGGGATCGTCGTCAACCACCAGAATATGGTCCATCTCAGCAGAACCTTTCACGCGACGTCCGATTGCCGGGCTGATAGCGCACAACATATTTCATTACAAAAATAGGCCTTTTCAACACATTGCCATTACATTGCATCGCTACAGTAGCGGCATTAAATGGAAATCGTTCTCATTCATCAAGGTATCCACTGACTATACCATGTCGATGCCGGCTATCACCTGTCGTTATCGTCCGGTGCCCCGCTTGGCAGCACCGCTGGATCAGACCTGAAACATAAAATGAAAAAACTGATTGTCGCAGCCTGTTCTTTGGGATGTTTCACCGCTGCACACGCACAAAGCAGCGTGACGTTGTACGGGATTATCGATGCCGGATTGTCATACACGAATAATCAAGGCGGACACGCCAACTATGCTGCCGGCAGCGGCAACGTCACGGGCAGTCACTGGGGTATTCTGGGACGTGAAGAGCTTGGAGGAGGCACCTCTGCGATCGCGCAGCTGGAGAGTGGGTTCAGCGTCATGAACGGGACGCTGCGGCAAGGTGGGCGGCAGTTCGGTTTCCAATCGTATGTGGGCCTGTCAAACAATCGATATGGTGCTGTCACGATGGGCCGGCAATACGATTCGGTCGTCGATTATCTCGCTCCGTTGAGTTTTACCGGCCGTCATCCGGGTGGCAATAATTTTTCTGCCCATCCGTTCGACAACGACAATCTGAACAACTCATTTCGTGTCAATAATGCCATCAAATATGGCAGCCGCTCGTACGACGGATGGCGTTTCGGCGGTCTATACGGATTCTCGAACGAATCAGGCGGCTTCGACGACAATCGGGTGTACAGCGTAGGGGCGTCCTACGACCGTGGCCCGCTCAGCCTCGCAGCGGGCTATCTGCAAGCCAACCATGGCGGCAGTACCAACACCGGCGGCGCGATCACACTGACCGAGCGGACATTTATCGCTACCAGTCAACGCACGTACGGCGCGGGCATCAATTACAAGGTCGGCGGTGCGAAGTTCGGTGCGCTCTGGACACGAACGCAATTGGCCGGACTCGACACGATCAATGGCGCCAATAGTCTGGGGTTAGCGGAAAACGGCGACGGGGCAAGTTTCAACAACGTCGAACTGAACGCAAGCTATACGTTCGCACCCGCGCTGGTACTGCTTGGCGAATATACCTATACCAATGGATCGCTTTCCACCGCAACCGGCAAACATAAACCGAGATGGCAGGAGGTATCGGTTCAGACCGACTACCTGCTGTCGAAAAGCACCGACGTGTACATGCAAGCCAGCTATCAGCATATTGCCAGCGACAGCTCGGGTTTAACGGCCGACATCAGCGGCCAAAGCATGTCGTCGACCGCCGAACAGGTTGTCGTCGGCGTCGGCATGCGACATCGATTTTGATGGACGATGGTGGATCGCCGGAGGGAGCCGGTGACAGCGCGGTCCCACGGCGCGGCGCGATGCATGTCGCGGCGAGATGCGCGGG
>CAWUJR010000376.1:0-4227 GCA_963922375.1 uncultured Robbsia sp. | reverse complement strand
GGCCGTGACCGTCTTCGGCCTGGCCGGCATGGGTAGCAGCTATGCGCAGCCGCTGGCCGGGAGCACCCCGCCTATTAAACAGCCGGGGCAGTTTCCGACCGCGCAACTGAGCATCGGTTTGAATGTGATCCACGCCGAAGTGGCCGCCAACGAAGCGGACCGCGAACAGGGCTTGATGTATCGCAAGAAGCTCGCGCCGAACGCAGGCATGCTGTTCGTCTTTGACGATGTGGCGGGACACTGCTTCTGGATGAAGAACACGCTGATTCCGCTGTCGATTGCCTTCATCGCCGACGATGGCACGATTACCGATCTTGACGAAATGGCGGCCGAAACCGAGAACAATCACTGCCCGACCCACGCGATCCGGTACACGCTGGAAATGGAAAAAGGCTGGTTCGCCGCGCACGGCATCAAGCCGGGCATGCGCGTGGACGGCTTGAACGGCAGTTAGACCTGCCCGCCCCACCGCCTCTTCAACGTACCGCCTGTACCGCCGCTACCGCCCGCGCTCCCTTGCGCCTTTGAACTGGGGTATGCTGTAGCCACGTTATTCTCGCGAACCGGCACGGGCTGTCTTTCGCTTCCGATGTGCTCCACACGGCAGCAAGACACCGGTCCGGTCACGCACGGCAGCCCTGCCGTGCGGCGCGGTTCGCGAGCTCCGCCGGCACCGCCCGGCTTCAGAGGAGATTTTCCGTGGCCCGCAAGACACCCAGCGAGCGCTATCGAAACATCGGCATCAGCGCACACATCGACGCCGGCAAGACGACGACGACCGAACGCATCCTGTTTTACACCGGCGTGAATCACAAAATCGGCGAAGTGCATGAAGGTGCCGCGACGATGGACTGGATGGAGCAAGAGCAGGAACGGGGCATCACGATCACTTCTGCGGCCACCACCACCTTCTGGAAGGGGATGGCCGGCAATTATCCCGAACATCGCATCAACATCATCGACACGCCGGGGCACGTCGACTTCACGATTGAAGTCGAACGCTCGATGCGCGTGCTCGATGGCGCCTGCATGGTCTACGACTCGGTCGGCGGCGTGCAGCCGCAATCCGAAACCGTCTGGCGCCAAGCGAATAAATACAAGGTGCCCCGCCTCGCGTTCGTCAACAAGATGGACCGTGTGGGCGCCGATTTCTTTCGCGTGTATCGCCAGATCATCGATCGCCTGAAAGGCAATCCCGTGCCCATTCAGATCCCGGTGGGGGCAGAAGATCATTTTCAAGGCGTGGTCGATCTGGTCAAGATGAAGGCCATCATCTGGGACGACGACAGCCAGGGCGTGAAGTTCACTTATGGCGACATTCCCGCCGAGCTGGTCGAAACCGCGCAGGAATGGCACGACAAGATGGTTGAAGCCGCCGCCGAGTCCAGCGAAGCGCTGCTCGATAAATATTTGGGCGGCGAAACGCTGACGGAGGCGGAGATCATCGGGGCGCTGCGCGAGCGCACGATCGCCGGCGAAATCATGCCGATGCTGTGCGGCAGCGCGTTCAAGAACAAGGGCGTGCAGGCGATGCTGGATGCGGTGATCGATTACATGCCCTCGCCGATCGATGTCCCGCCAGTCGATGGTGTGCTCGAAAACGGTACGCACGCAACGCGCCGTCCGGCCGACGACGAGAAATTTTCGGCCCTCGCCTTCAAGATCATGACCGATCCGTTCGTCGGCCAGTTGATCTTCTTCCGGGTCTATTCAGGCAAGGTCAACTCCGGCGACAGTGTCTACAACTCGGTCAAAGAGAAGAAGGAACGGCTGGGACGCATTCTCTTGATGCATGCGAACCAGCGCGAGGAGATCAAGGAGGTCTTCGCCGGCGATATCGCTGCAGCGGTCGGCTTGAAGGAAGCGACCACCGGCGACACGTTGTGCGATCCGGATGCGACAATCATCCTCGAACGAATGGTTTTCCCGGAACCGGTCATTTCCCAAGCGGTCGAGCCGAAGACGAAAGCCGATCAGGAAAAGATGGGCATCGCGCTCAATCGCCTGGCGCAGGAAGATCCGTCGTTCCGCGTGGCCTCGGATGAGGAATCGGGTCAGACGATCATCTCCGGCATGGGCGAGCTGCATCTCGAGATTCTGGTCGACCGGATGCGACGCGAGTTCAACGTGGAAGCGACCGTCGGCAAACCGCAAGTGGCGTATCGGGAAACCGTCACCACCGTCGCAAAGGATGTCGAAGGAAAATTCGTCAAACAATCCGGCGGCCGAGGACAGTACGGTCACGTGGTGATCACGGTCGAGCCGGCTGATCCAGCCAAGCCGGCCGAGGGCGGCAAGGAAGCGGTGCCGGCGAAAAGCTATGAATTCGTCGATGCGATCAAGGGCGGCGTGGTGCCGCGCGAATACATTCCGGCGGTCGACAAGGGCATTCAGGAGACGTTGAAAGCGGGGATTCTCGCCGGCTATCCGGTTGTCGACGTGAAAGTCACGTTGACGTTCGGCTCGTACCACGATGTCGACTCGAACGAAAATGCGTTCCGGATGGCCGGCTCGATGGCCTTCAAAGAGGGCATGCGCCGCGCAAAATCGGTTTTGCTCGAACCGATGATGGCCGTCGAGGTCGAAACGCCTGAGGAATTCATGGGCAATGTGATGGGCGACCTGTCGTCGCGGCGCGGCATCCTGCAGGGGATGGATGATGTCGCCGGCGGCGGCGGTAAAGTGGTGCGAGCGGAGGTGCCGCTCTCGGAGATGTTCGGCTATTCGACATCGCTACGCTCGGCCACGCAAGGGCGTGCGACGTACACGATGGAATTCAAGCACTATTCCGAGGCACCGCGCAACGTGGCGGAAGCGATCATGTCCGCGAAGTCGAAGTAAGCTCATCGGCGCGGCGCCGTCATGGCCGCCGTCACTCTTCCCTTCCCTCCTGCCGTCGCGCGCCGTCATCGGGCGTGACGGTGCGATGCGCCCCTGGAAGCCATGCCTGACGACAATCCACTGCATCGCAAGCTCGGGCCGCTCGGTGACGCGGCACTGGACGAGTTCCTGGCAGGCCGGATCGACCGACGTGCGTTACTACGCTATGCGAGCATGATCGGCGTGGGTGCGAGTGTACGAAGCAGTCTGCTGGCTAGGATGACGGGGCGGCTGTCCAGCGGCATGAACGCGCGCACCGGCCTGGCCGGCTTGACCATCGGCTTGGGTGAAGGGTTGCCGAGCCCCTCCTCAGCCGCCGCAGAAGCGCGTTCTGGCGCACATCGCCCCGACGCCACGATTCGGGTCGCGAATCTGATGCCGGTCGGCGCGATCGATCCGCTGACAGCGTCGGACCCGGCTACCATCTGCTTGCTATCGCAGGTCTGCGAATATTTGATCGATGACGATGGCGATGCATTGGTTCTTCGCCCGTCGCTCGCTACCGCGTGGTCGCACGATGGCACCGGTCAAGTCTGGACATTCACGTTGCGTCGCGGCGTGCGGTTTCACGACGGCCGACCGATGCGGGCCGCAGACGTAGCCGCGACATTCAACCGACTGACCGATCCGCAACAGGGATCGGCGGCGCTGGCGGCGTTCAGGGGGGTGCTCTCGCATGGCGCTACGCGAGTGGTCGACGACCATACGGTCGCGTTTCACCTGGACGCGCCGAACGGTAGCTTCCCGTATTACGTCTCTTCCGACAACTACAATGCGGCGATCGTGCCTGATCCAGGTACGACTCTCACGGTATCGGCATCCGCCAGCAGCGCAGCCGAGACGACGCCGCTGATCGGCACCGGGCCGTTCCGATTAGAGCGCTATACCCCAAGACGAAGCGCGACGTTCGTGCGCCACACCGGCTATTGGGGACCGCCAGCGCTGCCGCTACGCATCGCGTTCCAATTCTACGAGGATCAACAGTCGCAAATCCTCGCGCTACAGGGCGGCGATGTGGATCTGGTGATGAACTTCTCCGTGCAAGGCGGCCGCGCGCTGGTCGCAGATCCGCGCTACCGCATCCAATCAGTACAATCGAGTTCGCATCGCCAATTGCACATGCGCTGCACGCCGGGCACCGGCCCTTTTTCCGACAAGCGCGTACGGCAAGCGCTGGCGTTATCGATCGATCGTCGGGCGATCGTCGACGGGGTGTTTCTGGGCCATGCGCAATTAGGCAACGACAGCCCTTTCGCACCGGTGTTTCCTTCGTCGCCTTCCGCTCGCGCATTGCCGCAACGTGAGATCGACCTGCCCCGCGCGCGCGCGCTGATGGCGGCGGCCGGC
>CAWUJR010000375.1:0-4233 GCA_963922375.1 uncultured Robbsia sp. | reverse complement strand
ACCGCCTGCGTGCGGCAGTATGCCTGTCATGGCGGCGACGCCGACGCCGCACGCGACGATGACTGCGCCAGCCGCCGTGGCCACCAGCGGATGAATACGGGAGCGGCTCGTTGTCGGCCGACCGTTATTGGAATTGAGCGGATCCATCTTGATTCTCCTTGCGCACTACGCTTTTCGTATTTTGATCCTAGTTTCGGATATTCGCAGAAAGGCAGGGGTATCAAGATGTAACGCTTTGTCGCGAAAATTGCCGCCGCAAAGCGAGGCCAAGCGCTGAGTCACTTGGCCGCGGGGCCGCTTCTTGGCCTCGTGCTCAGGCGCTGCCTAGTCTTCCCGGCGCAGATGCGGGAACAGGATCACATCGCGAATATTCGCGCTGTCGGTCAGCAGCATGACCAGACGGTCAATGCCGATTCCGCAACCGCCGGTCGGCGGCATGCCGTGTTCCAGCGCACGGATGAAGTCGGCGTCGTAGTACATCGCTTCGTCGTCGCCCGCATCCTTTTGCTCAACCTGCTTCTTGAAGCGCGCGGCCTGGTCTTCCGGATCGTTCAACTCGGAGAACCCGTTGGCGATCTCGCGGCCGGTGATGAACAGTTCGAAACGCTCGGTGATTTCCGGGTCTGCATCGGAGGCACGGGCGAGCGGCGAGACTTCGACCGGGTAGTCGACGATGAAGGTCGGCTCCCACAACTTCGATTCCGCCGTTTCCTCGAACAACGCCAATTGCAACGCGCCCAGGCCGGCGTTGGCCAGCGGCGCGATCGATGTGTTGACCTTGAACGTGTCCTTCAACTCGGTACGCAGGAAGGCGATGTCATCGAGTTGCGCCTCGGTGTACTGCGGCGCGTGCTGCTGGATCGCCTGCTTGATCGTCAAACGATGGAACGGCTTCGTGAAGTCGAGTTCACGGCCTTGATAGCTGATCGACGTGCCGCCGAGCACGGCCGTCGCTGCGCCCCGAATCACGCTTTCGGTATAGTCCATCAGCCAGCGGTAATCCGCGTAGGCCGCATAGAACTCCATCATCGTGAATTCCGGATTGTGACGCGGCGACACGCCTTCGTTACGGAAATTCCGGTTGATTTCGAACACGCGATCGAAGCCGCCGACGATCAAGCGCTTCAGATACAGTTCCGGCGCAATACGCAGGAACATCTGCATATCCAGCGCATTGTGGTGCGTGGTGAATGGCTTCGCGGTCGCGCCGCCCGGAATCGGGTGCAGCATCGGCGTTTCGACTTCAAGGAAGCCGGCGTCGGTCATCTGCTGACGGATCGCGCCAATCACGCGGGTGCGGTTGACGAAGGTGCGGCGCGCTTCAGGCGTGACGATCAGATCGACATACCGTTGGCGGTAGCGCGTTTCCTGGTCCGCCAAGCCGTGGAACTTGTCCGGCAGCGGACGCAGCGACTTGGCAAGCAAGCGCAACGTCGTGCAGCGGACCGACAACTCGCCGGTCTTCGTGCGGATCAACGTGCCTTCGGCACCGATGATATCGCCTAGATCCCACTTCTTGAACGCGGCGTACACCTCTTCGCCGAGCTCGTCGCGGGTGACGAACAACTGGATCTGTTCGCCGTCGTCCTGGATGGTCGCAAAACTGGCTTTGCCCATCACGCGCTTGAGCATCATGCGCCCGGCGATCTTGACCGGGACGGGCGTGGCTTCCAGCGCTTCCTTGTCCGATTCGGCATAGGCGGCGTGCAGTGGCGCGGCGTGATGCGTCGGTTTGAAATCGTTCGGATAGGCCGGCCCGTTCGCGCGCAGCGCGTTCAGTTTCTCGCGGCGTTCGGCAAGAATCGAGTGGTCTTCGACGACATCGGTCGTCACGGGCGGCGTATTCTGGTTATCGGTCATTGCGGCTTCTGAGTGCGGCTGAAAATGGCGGCGGATGGCGGCGAGGCGCTCGGCCAGGCCGCGCGATGCACGGCGGGCAATGCATCGATCCCGCTAGGCAGAGTCGATGCAAAATTGAGATCACACGCCTTGTTTCAAGCTGGCGCCGATGAACTCATCGAGATCGCCATCGAGCACCGAGCGTGTATTGCTGATTTCGACGCCGGTACGCAAGTCTTTGATGCGGCTCTGATCCAGCACGTATGAGCGAATCTGGTGACCCCAGCCCACATCGGTCTTACTGGATTCGAGCTTGTCCTGCTCGGCCTGGCGCTTGCGCAGCTCGGCTTCGAACAGTTTCGAGCGCAGCATGGCCATCGCTTCGGCGCGGTTACGGTGCTGCGACCGGTCGTTCTGGCACTGCACGACGATATTCGTGGGCAAGTGGGTGATCCGGACCGCGGAATCGGTCTTATTGATGTGCTGACCACCGGCACCGGATGCGCGATAGGTATCGATGCGCAGATCGGCCGGATTGATGTCGACTTCGATCGAATCATCGACTTCCGGATAGACGAACACCGAACTGAACGACGTGTGACGGCCGCCCGACGAGTCGAACGGAGATTTGCGCACGAGCCGGTGCACGCCCGTCTCGGAGCGCAGATAGCCGTACGCATATTCGCCTTCGATCTTGATCGATGCACTCTTGATGCCGGCGACATCGCCATCGGACTGTTCAAGAATTTCGGCTTTGAAACCTTTGCGTTCCGCGTAGCGCAGGTACTGGCGCAGCAGCATGGCGGCCCAATCGCAGGCTTCGGTACCGCCGGCACCGGACTGGATGTCGATGAACGCATTGCTCGGGTCGGCGGGATTGCTGAACATCCGGCGAAATTCGATGCCTTCGACGCGTGATGACAGTTCCGCCACTTCTTCCTCGACGGAGACGAGCGTGTCTTCATCGTTTTCTTCGCGGGCCATCTCGAATAGCTCGGCGGTATTCGAGAGGTCTTCATCGAGCGCAATCAGCGACATCACGACGCCGTCGAGCAGTTTTTTCTCACGACCCAGCGCTTGTGCGTGCTTGGAATCGTTCCAGACCGTGGGGTCTTCGAGTTCCTTGTTGACTTCGATCAGCTTGGCTTGCTTGACATCGAAGTCAAAGATACCCCCGTAAGTCGGACGCACGAATGCGCAGATCGGCAATGGTCGAGTCGATTGCGTTGAGACGTTCCGCTTCCATGTTTTTTCTTTTCCAAAAGCTGTGTCGGGACGCGGGCGGGTGCCCATCGGGGACACTGCGTCAGCACGGCGTCGCTTTTGCGCGATTGCCGTGCCGTTTTCTCATGCGGTGAGCGGTCGCAGGCCATCGCGTCCCGACGCGATGTTCGTAATCTCGGGATTATAGCCGATCGATCGCCGCGGGCCGACGCTTATCCGCCACGCGGTGCGGGGGCGGGCTGCTGGCACCTTATCTTGGTGCTACCCGCGTGCTCGCTGCATGCTATCGGCGTGGCGTCTGACCGCAGCGTAGGGTGATCGGATTGCCGGCACTACCCGTGCGCGTGTTCGACGATCATCTGCACGCGGGTCACGCCGTTATAGGTGTCGCGCGTGAGCCGATAGGCGACGGTGGCAATCTCGGGCAGCGGTTCGGTGCGGTTGAACCAGATCGCATCGAAGCGTCGGCCGCCGCGATAAAGCTGTAGTTTTAGATGTTTGTCTTTGACCAGCGTCTGCGCCCGAACGTCGAACGATCCGGAAAATACCGGCACCGGAAAGCCTTGTCCCCAAATGGCCGCATCCAGCATCTCGACGAAGGGGGCAGTGAAGTACGCGTCCTCCAGTTCACCATCGGTTTCGATGATGCGTTTCAGCAAATGTTCGGGCAACATCTCGCGACCGACGGTTTCCAGCGCATCGCTGAATGTCTGCAGATCGTCGGTGCGTAGCGTCAGACCGGCAGCCATCGCATGGCCACCAAATTTCAGGATCAGGCCGGGATGACGCTTCGAGACCAAATCCAGTGCATCGCGCAAATGAAAGCCGGGAATCGAGCGTCCGGAACCTTTGATCGTCTCGCCGTCGTCGTCGGCCGGGGCGAACGTGATCGTCGGGCGATAAAACTTCTCTTTCAACCGCGACGCGACGATGCCGATCACGCCCTGATGCCAGAGCGGATCGTAGATGGTAAGCGTGGTGCGATCCGGATCGCTCGGGTCGAGGCTGTTCAACGCAGCCAGCGCTTCTTGCTGCATGCCGGTTTCGATTTCCCGGCGCTCGCGGTTCATGCCGTCCAGTTCCTGCGCGAGTTCCCACGCGCGGCCGGGGTCGTCGGTCAGCAGGCATTCGATGCCGACCGACATATCGGCCAGGCGTCCGGCGGCATTG
>CAWUJR010000374.1:0-4240 GCA_963922375.1 uncultured Robbsia sp. | reverse complement strand
CCCGCCGCCCAGTCGACGATCGCGGGGTCGCGTCAGCGTGTCGCAAGGCTTTCGGTCGACGGCCCCCTGCGACGATGCGCCCGATAGGGGCATCTGCAGCGTTTTAGACGCCAAACCGCCGGATCGATTTATAATCCGCGCTATTCTTATTCATTCGGTGCCGTCCTTGACTGCCGCTTCCCAAACCGCTGCTGCCTCCGCCTCATCCGCGACCATCCTTGCCCCTATCGAAGCCGATATGCGGGAAGTCGATCGGGTCGTACGTGCGCGCCTTGCTTCCGAGGTCGTGCTGATCAATCAGATCTCGGAGTACATCATCGGTGCCGGCGGCAAACGCCTGCGTCCCGCGCTGCTGCTGCTGATTGCCGGCGCGCTGAATTATCGTGGGCCGGAACGCCACGAATTGGCCGCCGTGATCGAGTTCATTCATACGGCCACGCTGCTGCATGACGACGTCGTCGACGAATCCGACTTGCGGCGCGGCAAGAAAACCGCCAATGCCGTGTTCGGCAATGCCGCCAGTGTATTGGTCGGTGATTTCTTGCACTCACGTTCGTTTCAGATGATGGTCAGTGTCGAACGTCTGCGGGTGATGGAGATCGTCTCGGACGCGACGAATGTGATTGCCGAAGGCGAAGTGCTGCAGTTGCTGAACATGAACGACCCGGATGTCACCGAGGAACGGTACACGCAGGTCATCCGCTACAAGACCGCCCGCCTGTTCGAAGCGTCGGCGCAACTGGGCGCGATTCTCGCCGATGCCAGCCCCGAAGTCGAAGCCGCCGCGAGCGAATACGGTCGCCGGATGGGCACCGCCTTCCAATTGATGGATGACTGGCTCGACTATGCAGGCTCCTCGGAAGAGATGGGCAAGAACGCCGGCGACGATTTGCGCGAAGGCAAACCGACGCTCCCGCTGATCTATTTGATGGAACGCGGCAGCCCTGAGCATCGGCAGCTTGCGCGCGATGCCATCGAGCAAGGCGGCACCGATCGCTTCGATACGATTTTTGCCGCGATCCAGAGTTCCGGCGCGCTCGACTACACGCTGGCCGCCGCCAGGAAAGAAGCGGAAGCCGCGGCCGCAGCAATTTCTTCATTTCCTGATTCCCTTTACAAAAAAAGCCTGCTAGAATTATGTTCTTATTCGACGGGGCGCCAGTCGTAAGCAGCAAAAGTAGTTCCGACTGCTTGCTTAAACCGGTACCGCGCTGATGAAGTTGAAGGAGTTGTTAGCTTTTTAGCGATCAGTGTGATAACATTGCGCGCTCAGAATTAACGAGTTTGCTTCCGCTTCATCGAGCGAACCGTTGGAATTCGGGGTGTAGCTTAGCCTGGTAGAGCGCTACGTTCGGGACGTAGAGGCCGGAGGTTCGAATCCTCTCACCCCGACCAGAATTTTCTTGAACGTCGATTGTGTTGCAGGCGGGTGTTGCCTGATGGTCGACGGTTATCAAGGTGAAAACCGCCAAGTCCGCTTGGCGGTTTTTTCATTTGGGCTCGCCAATAGGGAGGGTCTGCACATGCGGCGGACGCCTCGAACGCCTTTTCAGCCCGGCACTATTTAGGCGTCACCCGCCTCTGCTATAGTCTGTGTTCCCTATTGCACTAGACGAGCCCGCGTGGAAACGCTTCCCTTATGGGTCAAGATCAGCATCATTCTGCTTCTCTTGGTCCTATCTGCTTTTTTTTCCATCTCTGAAACCGCGATGATGGCGCTGAACCGCCATCGACTCAAATACCTGGTCAGCAAAAACGCGTTCGGCGCAAAGCGCACCCAGGGATTGCTGGCAAAGACCGAGCAGCTGCTGAGCCTGATCCTGATCGGCAATAATCTGATCAACGTGGTCATCCCGGTGGTCACCACGTCGATCACGCTGAGCATGTTCGGTTCGAACAGTGTCGTCCTGTCGGTGACAACCGGCGTGGTCGCGTTTCTGATCATCGTTTTCTGCGAAATCACGCCAAAGATCGTCGGCGCCAGTTTTCCGGAAAAGATCGCGCTTCCGGCGAGCTATATCCTTGCACCGTTGATCCGTGTCGCCCGACCGCTGATCTGGTTCGTGAACCTGTTCGCTTCGGCGACGCTGCAATTGCTGCGGATCAATACCCGCAGCGCCAAGGACGTCCGGCTCAGTACCGAGGAGATTCGCAACATCCTGCTGGAGTCCGGCAGCTATTTGCCGTTGAAGCACCGCAGCATCCTGCTGAACCTGTTCGATCTCGACAATATCGAGATCGACGACGTGATGGTGCCGCGCGCCCGCATCGAAGGCTTGGACCTGAGCGCGCGCTTCGAGCAGATCGTTCAACAGTTGGAAACCTGTTACCACAACAAACTGGTCGTCTATGACGGCGATATCGACCGCATCGCCGGGGTCCTGCACGTGCGAAAGACGCTGTCGGTCCTGCATACGCCAGGGTTCACGCTGGACAATCTGCGAGCGATGCTCAGTGCACCTTACTTCATCCCCGCCGGCACCCCAGTATTCCAGCAATTGCAGTACTTCCAGGAAAACCAGCAGCGTACCGGCATCGTCGTCAACGAATATGGCGAAGTGCAGGGGTTGGTCACGCCCGAGGACATCATCGAAGAATTGATCGGCGAATTCACGACATCGACGCCCCGCTCGTCTTCGCGTAACGGATGGAGCGAAAACGATGATTGCATCGTCTCGGGCGCGACGCCGCTGCGCGAACTGAACCGTCTGCTCGGACTGCGGCTTCCGGTCGATGGCCCGAAAACACTGAACGGCTTGATTCTCGAAGTGCTGATGGAGATTCCCGAGGGCGATGTGTCGATGGAAATCGCCGGCTGCCGACTCGAAGTCATGCAGATCGACAATCAAGCGGTGCGCACGGTCAAGCTGTTCAAACCGCCGGTGAAATCGGGGCGGTTGCCGCACATCATCAAAAAGGGGCGCTGAGCGCCGGCCGTGCTGGCGACACCGACGGCACCGACGGTGCTGGCGGTGCTGGTGGCACAGGCCGTCCGGATAGCTGTCATCGTGCGGCGCAACCCGCCAAGATGAGGACATCGAAGCTCTTGCGCCGCGTGATCGCGGCCTCGCCGCCATGTCCTCCGTTCCGTCCGTTCCGTCCGCTCCATCCGCCTCGCCCGCTCCGTCGGTCCTCTCATCCTTGCCCATGCCCGCTGGCGACGGCACGCATCCGCGCGCGCACAGTGACGCCCCTGCGGTGCAATGGCTGAATCGGATCATGCTTGATGCGGCCGCACGCGACGCGTCCGACTTGCATATCGAGCGCGGCCGGCACGACTGGCGCATCCGACTGCGCATCGACGGCGTCTTGCACCCGGTCCAAGCGCCCCCTTTGCATCTGCGGGACGCGCTGTTGGCCCGGATCAAAGCGCTGGCGGGTCTCGACATCGCCGAGCAGCGGCTGCCGCAGGACGGTCGGCTCACTGTGCGTGTACGACCGGATCGCAACGAAGCGTTCCGCGTCAGTACCCTGCCCACCGTGCACGGGGAGAAAGTCGTGCTGCGAAGGCTCGATACCCTCCCCGCGCGACTCGATATCGGCATGATCGGTCTGTCGGCCGAGCAGCAAAGCGCGATGCTCGACGCGTTGCACGCGCCGTACGGGATGGTGCTGGTCACCGGTCCCACCGGCAGCGGCAAAACGCTGTCGCTGTTCAGTTTTCTGCAGGCGATCAACACGGCCGCGGTCAATATCTGCACGGTCGAAGACCCGGTCGAGCTGCAACTGCCCGGCATCAATCAGGTCAGCATCCGGGAAAAGGCGGGACTGGGATTTGCCAATGTGTTGCGCGCGTTCCTGCGCCAGGATCCGGACGTGATGATGATCGGGGAGATTCGCGATACCGAAACGGCCGACATCGCAGTGAAGGCCGCGCAGACCGGTCATCGGGTATTGTCGACGCTGCATACGAACGACGCGCCGTCGACGATCGTGCGACTGCGCGATATCGGCGTCGCCCCCTATAAATTGGCGTCCGCGCTGCGGTTGATCAGTGCACAGCGTCTGGTTCGCCGCCTTTGCACCGCCTGTCGAGAACCCGACCGGATGGCGCCCGATGCGTGGCGGGCACGAGGCTGCGCGGCCTGTCACGACATCGGCTACCGGGGCCGCATCGCGATTCATCAGGTGATGCCGATGACCGACGCACTGCGTGATCGCATTGTCGGCCATGCCGGCTTGACCGCGCTGAGCGAGCAAGCCCGGCAAGACGGCGTACAGACGTTGATGGACGCAGCGA
>CAWUJR010000373.1:0-4261 GCA_963922375.1 uncultured Robbsia sp. | reverse complement strand
GTGCTGACATCGCTGGATTTCGTTTGGCGACAACGCCGCGCCGCGCGGCCACTTCTGCCGTTGGATATCTTCTCGTCGAAACGATTCTCTCTCGCCGCGTTGACGTCGCTGTGTTCGTTCGTCGGTCAAGGCATCGCGTTTATCTCGTTACCGTTCCTGTTCCAGACATCGTTCGGCTATACGCCGTTCGAATCGGCATTACTGTTCACGCCCTGGCCGATCGCGATCGTGCTGGCCGCGCCCTATGCCGGCAGATTGGCCGATCGGCACCCTCCCGCCGTATTGTCCACTGCGGGCCTGGCCGTGCTGACACTGGGCATCGCGTTACTAGCGTTGCTGCCTTCGCATGCGAGCGTCTTCACGATCTGTTGGCGCGCATTCATATGCGGCCTGGGCTTCGGTTTCTTTCAGAGCCCGAATAATCGGGAGATGTTGGGCAATGTGGCGCGTGCGCGAAGCGGTACTGCCTCCGGCGTTTTAGCGATTGTGCGCACATTCGGTCAATCATTGGGAGCAGCTATCGTGGCGATCTTATTGGCAACGCTGGCCGGACGCACGGCGTCGATCGATCCCGCGCTGTTGGATGCGCGTGCCAATCAGATGGCGCTCTGGATCGGGGCGGCCGCCACGCTACTCGCCACACTGATCAGCTTGTCACGGATCCAACGCACGCCGCGTTAATCGATCAGGTGGTTTTTGATCGCGTAGTAGGTCATATCCGCATTGTTGTGCATGCCCATTTTTTCCAGCACGCGCGCGCGATAGGTGCTGATGGTTTTCACGGACAAATGTAGTTCGTCGGCGATTTCAGTCGGCAATTGCCCTGAAGACAACTTGCAGAAGATCTGAAACTCTCGCTCCGATAGCGATTCATGCGGGAGCTGATCGTCCGGATGCGTAAGTTTTTGTGCGAGCGCGTCCGCAATCGATTCCGACAGGTAACGGTGTCCGCGCGCGACCGTTCTAATGGCACGCAAAATCTCTGTCGGAGGGACGTCTTTGGCGACATAGCCGTTCGCGCCCGCGCGTAGCAGATTGATCGCATACTGACTTTCGGGATAACCCGAGAGCATCAGTACCGACTGGTCGGGGCGAATTTGTTTGATGACGCGCAATGTGTCGATGCCGTTTTTATCCGGCATCGCAATATCCAACAAAATTACATCGAACGCGCATTCCCGCACGCGCGCAATCGTTTCGTCGCCGGTGCCCGTTTCTGCCTTTACACGCATATCCGGTTCCTCGGCCACGATCTGCGCCAGTCCACTGCGTACGATCGCATGGTCGTCCGCAATCAGGATCTCTATCATGGGCGCTGTCCGAGTCTAAAGCACCCATTCTAGCAAGTCGCACGCCAGCGCGCCGCGGGCCCGTACCGACCCCGGGGCCGATCCGAGCGAGGCCACACGAGCGAGATCAGCTGGACGTGGCAGAAGCGCCGTCGTCATGGTCTAGGAAGTCGGCCATATCGTCCGCATGCTCTTCCTCAACCGCCAGAATTGTCTCGAAAACCCGGCGCGTCGTAGTGTCCTTGTCACCCAGATACTGGATGATTTCGCGGTAGGTATCGATTGCGATTCGCTCAGCGATCAGATTTTCGCGAATCATGTCGTTGAGCGAATTGCCTTCGACATATTGCGAGTGACTGCGGTCCAGGATGCCTTCCGGAGAAAAGTTGGGCTCACCGCCCAATTGCACGATTCGCTCCGCCAACATGTCGGCATGTTCCTGCTCTTCCCCTGCGTGCTCAAGGAATTCGGCTGCTACAGGCTCGGCGTGAATGCCTTTGGCCATGAAATAGTGACGCTTGTAGCGCAGCGTGCAGACGATTTCGGTCGCCAGCGATTCGTTCAGCAGCTTCAGTACCGTTTCGCGGTTGGCACCGTATGAATCCGTCACCGCACCGTCTTTGATGTGCTGGCGTGCGCGTTCACGGATCTTGGCGAGATCGATCGAAAAATCATCGGTCGGCTTTACTTGTTGCAATGCGTTGGCCATTTCTACTTCCTCATGTCGGTTTGGTTTGGAGCGCATCCCGTGAACACTTAGCGGTCTCGTTCGGGATGTCGCGTTCGATCACACTGTGCAAGGTTTGCGCCCGCCTCTCTCGGCACATGCCGCCATGACCGCGTGCGGTGAAGCGCGGTGGGGCACCCAACGCCGGCGACTGCGCGCAACGTAGGGTGAGAGACGGCGCATCAGCTAGTCGACGACTTTTTTTGCGACGACGAAGCCCAGCACCAGGAAAATGGCGAACAGAATCAGGAACAAGACGAAAAGAAATTTCGCGATTCCCGCCGCGCCTGCGGCAATGCCGGTGAAGCCAAATACGCCTGCTACGACGGCAATAATGGCGAAGATCAAAGCCCACTTCAGCATGGTAAGTCCCCTTTCGTTCATCTCTGTGCATCGTAACGAGCACGATACGTGCCGGGAATCAGCGTCCCTCCGCATCGGTTGTGGGAATCCGCTGACACGGCGGCTTTCAGCACGATTACAGCACCGCATCGGACGACCAGCCCGCACTACTTTGCATTTTTGACGTGTCAGACGACGCCGACACGCAAATCGTCCAACGCCTGACAGCCGCGATCTGCCAGCGGTCTTACGATGTGCACAGCACCTACCCGGACTAGACGAAGCGTGCAAACGGCGAGAGCGGAAGGAACCCAAACTGCGCTGCTGACCACACTACATCGCTTCACGGGTGAGGAAGTGTGAGAACGAATACCGACCAACAAGAAAAGAGGAATGTTATGACCCGAATCATCGCCATGCTGCTGCTCACAGGTACTGCTCTGACCGCTTTGGCCGGTTGCAACACGATGTCCGGCGCAGGCCAGGACATCTCGGCAGGCGGTCAAGCGCTGAGCAACTCGGCGGAGCAACATAAATAAGCATTGCTGTCGGCGTCATGTCGATACAAAGCAAAAAGGGGCACCCCGGATCGCCGGGGTGCCCCTTTTTCATGGTGTTGTCTTTGCGCTAAAAGGCTTAACGCATCAGTGCCCGCGCTTAAAACGGCGCCCAGGACGCATGCGACAAGCGCGAATTGCGGTCCAGTTCGCGCATCCGCGATTCGAGATCATGCAGATCCGTCGCTTCGGACAGATAGGCGGCGTTACGGGCTTCGCGACGCGCTTCAGCGCTGGTCGTCAGGTATTCGATGAAGGAGCGAAACAGGTTCATGGCAGCGTCCTCTCGGCGTTCAGGGTTAACCCTATTATAGGGGTAATCCCTAATCTGCGTCTACAGGTCGCTTGACGGAGACACCCTCATATGGGCGGATGACGTCTTTTTACGACGCTTGCACGCTCCGCAGCCCCGGTGTATCGTCACAGCTTCAAAGCGCAGGGGTCCTGTGGCGATAAAACGTCATTGGTGAGATACACCCTTTGAACCTGATCTGGGTAATGCCAGCGAAGGAAGCGCATCGAAAGGTCCCGCAAACGGACAAACGGTAACGTGTCACAGAGACTGCCCCGCCTGACGCCGCTCGTCTTCGTGGCCGGATCTTGAAACAGCGATCGGCTGGCGACGAGAAAACGCATTCGGACAATGTCCCTCGCCCATCGCTACTTCGCACGAAGTCTCCGTTTGCTTGCCACCGCCTTTCGTTGAGCCTTCATTCGACAGTCTCCTGCGCTTCCACCCAGGAGACGTCATGAACGCCAAACCCGAATTTCTCTCGTCCGACGCCCGCGTCGACGCTGCCGCGGTCCAGCCACTGCCGAACTCCCGCAAGGTCTACGTCACCGGATCGCGCGACGATATCCGTGTGCCGATGCGCGAAATTCGTCAGGCCGACACCCCTGCAAGCTTTGGCGCAGAGCCGAACCCACCAGTCTTCGTCTACGACACCTCGGGGCCTTATTCCGACCCCGACGCAAAAATCGATATCCGCTCGGGTCTGACACCGTTGCGCGCGGAATGGATAGACGAACGAGGCGACACCGAGGCGTTGGACGGCCTGTCGAGCGAATTCGGGCGCGAACGCGCTGCCGATCCGCGCACTGCCGCTTTGCGTTTTCCCGGCCTGCATCGCACCCCGCGTCGGGCACGCGCGGGCGCGAACGTGTCGCAAATGCACTACGCGCGCAAGGGCATCATCACGCCGGAAATGGAATACATCGCGATTCGGGAGAATCAGCAACGTCATGCCTACATAGAGAGCTTGCGCAACAGCGGCCCGCAAGGCGAAAAACTGGCGGCGCTTCTGGGGCGTCGGCATCCGGGTCAGGCGTTTGGCGCAGCGGCCTTC
>CAWUJR010000372.1:0-4263 GCA_963922375.1 uncultured Robbsia sp. | reverse complement strand
GGCGGCGTCCTGGGAACCGTAGGCGGCGCAGCGGCGGGCGGTATAATCGGCAACCAAGTAGGAAAATAACGTTGCGCCGATCCATCGTCCATGTCTGAAGTCCAAACTGTCCGACCACCTGTGATTCCCGAGCACGAAATCGTCATGACGGCGATTCGCGCGCAAGGCGCAGGTGGCCAAAACGTCAACAAAGTGTCGAGCGCGATCCATCTGCAGTTCGACATACGCGCCTCTTCCCTGCCCGATGCGATCAAGGAACGGCTTCTCGCGACTGGCGACAATCGCATCACCCGCGACGGCATCTTGGTCATCAAGGCACAGGTATTTCGCAGCCAGGAACAGAATCGTATCGATGCCGTCGAGCGCTTGCAGGCGCTGATCGCCAAAGCCAGCGTCATGCCGCGTACGCGGCGTGCGACGCGTCCGACCTATGGCTCAAAGATGCGACGACTCGACGGCAAATCGCGCCGAGCCCAGATCAAAACGCTGCGCAGCACGATCGACTAGCCTCTGCGGCGAGCGTTTCCGGTTCGTGCGCGGCAGCACAGCATAGGCGCTTTTGCCTGCAAGAAATACGGTAGACTGGCAGCTCGCAGACGTCTGCTGTCGCCCATGCGCTATACGCACGAACTACAAAAATTTCTTTACAGCCAGCATCTCTTCAGTGGTCTTCGCATCTCGCTGGGCATTTTGCTGCCCGCGGTCGTCCTGCTGTTCGGTTTCGATAATCACCAGTTGGGATTTACGCTCGCAAGCGGCGCGATCGCCGCCAGCGTCGTGGATCTGCCAGGGCCGTTGAAGTATAAGCACAACGAGATGCTGGCGTGCGCGTTCCTCGGCTTTTTATCGGCGCTGGCCACCGGCATCGCCACCTATAGCGGCTTCACGTTGTGGTTGACGGTCGTGCCGTTGACGTTTTTGTTATCGATGATCGTGATGCTGGGCGCGAAAGGCCCGCAGATCAGCTTCGCGACGCTCTACATGATGATCGTCAACCTCGACCAGCATTTCACCCCGGTCGAGGCGTTGATCAATGCCGCCTGGCTGCTCGGCGGGAGTCTGTGGTACACCTATTGGAGTACGCTGATCAGCCACTGGCAGATCGAGCGCATCGAGCGGCAAGTGATTGCCGATGCGATTTTTTCAACAGCCGACTATCTGCGGGCGCGGGCACGCTTTTATAACTTTGCTACCGCGTTGGAAGACGACTATTCGGAGCTTGTCGACAAGCAGGTAGCGGCAGTCGAGCAGCAGGATGCGGCCCGCGATATCGTGCTGCGCACGCTGCCGCGCCTCAAGCGCAGCGACGGCGACCCGCGCCGCACGCAACTGTTCAATCTCTTTATCAATTCGGTCGATCTCCACGACACGGCCGTCAGCGCGCATACCGATTACGCGCTCTTACGCAACACCTTCGGCGAGTCGGACCTGCTGCTGTTCTTCCACGATCTGTTGATCAAGTTCGCAAACGATCTGGATGGGATCGGGTTGTCCGTGCTATTGGATCGCGCGTCGAAACAAACGGTACGCAACCGCGCCGAGCTGCGTGCGATCGAGTACGAGATCGACCGGATGCGTCGCAAAGATTTTCCTGCCCGCGATTCCGAGGCGTATGCGGCCATCGTGGCCACCTTCCGGCGCGTCTGGAGCGTCGCGCGGTTGATCGACCGAATGCATCGCAACACCGAGGCGAGTCGTCATACGCAAGATAGGGCAGAAGACAAAGCGCAAACCGAAGTGCGCGTGGATCAGGCGCTGTCGCGCTTTCTCGTGAGCCGCCGTATCACCGTGTCGCAACTGCTGTCGAATCTCAACATGTCGTCGCCGCCGTTTCGGCATGCACTACGGGTGACCATCGCTGTGGCCGCCGGCTTGGCGCTCGGCAAACTCCTGCCGGTGACGAACAGTTACTGGATCGTGCTGACCACCGTCATCATTTTGAAACCCGGCTTTTCGCTGACACGGCAGCGCAATACCCAGCGGATCGTGGGCACCGTCATCGGCTGTGCGGCCAGCGTCGCGTGCCTGTTTCTCGTCAAGAGTACTGCGGCGCTGGTCGCGGTGATGATCGCCTGCATGCTGATGGCGTACTCGTTGCTGTTGATCAATTACGCGGCCGCCGTGGTCTTCATTTCTGCGTATGTCCTGCTGTTCTATAACCTGCTCGCCCCGAGCGGGATGCGGCTGATCGGCGAACGCGCAGTGGACACGGTGATCGGCTGCATGATCGCCATCGGCATCAGTTATCTGTTCGCCAACTGGGAATATCGCTTGATGGCGCCGCTGGTGAAGGCCGCGATTGCGGCAATGCGGGAATATATCGATGCGGTACGTGCGACGAGCGTGAAAGTCAGCCCGGCGGCCGGCACCGCAGCTGCCGCAGAAGACGCCCCCTCGGTGACCAGCACAGGGACCAGGCCGACGACCAAGACAGCGGCCAACAAGACCGCCGCCAAGGCAGCGACACTCGATGCCGATTATCGGGTGCGACTGGCGCGCAAGACCGTTCATGTCACGTACGCGAACCTCGGCCAGGCCTTCCGCCGCATGATGCGCGAACCCAAATCGAAGCGGCTCTACGTCGCCGAACTCAACGACCTGTTGGTCCAAAGCCATGCGCTGGCGTCGCAGATCACCGCCGCCGCACCGCTGATCGCCGCATACGGTAAGCCAGAGCCGTTGGCGCTACAACGCGCGCTCGATGCGGTGCACCATCATTTGACGGTTGCCGAAGCGGCAACGATGGCGGGTGCCACGGTCATCGACTCGAGCGGCCGAGCCGCCGACCGTGCAGGGATCCACGGCACCGACGCAGACGCCAACGCAAGCCCGGATGCGATATCGAGCGCTGCGTCGCATCCCCCTCCCCCTGGCATCAGTGCCGAGGAAAACCGAGCGTTGTCGCGCGCGCTGGACACGATGTCGGTTTCCATCGAGCAAAGTCACGACGCTTCCACCGAGCTGATCCAGGAGATCAAACTGCTCTCCTATCAATGCAAGCTGATGCTCCGCTCGGCGCTGCTGATCCGCAAGGATGCCGCAGCGATCCACCTGCCGGTGGTCGCCACCGACATCGATGAGGTCAATTCTCCCTAACCGGCAACGCCGTCGAGTATTTGACCTCGTTCATCGCGAAGTTCGACGTCACCGCGTCCAGTGCGATCGACTGCACCAGCGTATGGTAGACCCGGTTGTAGTCCGCGATATCGGCCACGACGAGCCGCAATAAATAGTCGCTGTCGCCCGTCATCCGGTAAACCTCCACGACCTCCGGCAACGAGTCGACGACTTCGGTGAAACGTTGGCTCCACGCCTCCGTATGCTCTTTCGCGCGCAGCGTCACAAACACCGTCGCGCCTACGCCCAGTGCGCGCGCATCGCACAACGTGACTTGCCGGCGAATCACGCCGGTGCGCTTCAGCCGTTGCACCCGCTTCCAACACGGTGTTTGGGTAAGACATACATGTTGCGCCAACTCCGCAAGCGGCATGGACGCATCTTTCTGAAGCAACTCAAGGATTCGCCGATCAGTCGTATCAAATCGCATAATGTGTCCCCGAAATTTGTCGTTCCTTTTTTATCAAAAATTCGAGTTTGTAGGAAGCACTTTCTCTGCATCCCTAATCAATTTCAGCGTTTCCTACATCACTCTTCGCACCGATAGAAGTAGCGCAATTCTCCTTTATCCTGCCATATAAGAATCTTAATCCCCTGGTATCATTCCCTGTAGATTATCTTTCTATTGTCATACACCCTTTACTTATTGATAACTCAGCGTTCACTTACCGCGTTTTGACACCGTCGGCAGACGCAAGGGTGGAATCCGGACGGATCCGACCGGCTTCGTTCGCCGCGCGCGGCCCAGCCGCAGTCTGTGCGCGATGGGGCGTTTCCGCGCGATCCCTCGCGCCCCCGGTCGCCTGTGGCATTCGTGTAATTTATTGCAAACTGTCTATGATGGACGGCGGTTCAATTGTTACGTAGGATTCGATATCCAAAAATTCTCTGCACGGCCCGTTTTCCGCCGTCACTGCCGTAATTACTTGCCTAGCGATGGACGAAAACAACCGCGATTCCGCTTCTTTCCCCGCCCGCTCTGCCGGTGCCAGTTCCCCTCCGCCCTCGGAGCCGCCCCGCCCTCCTCGCTCCCGCCGATCGCTTTGGATCATCTTGGCGTTGCTGCTGATCGTGGTGATCGGTGTGATCGTCTGGCATCCCTGGGGCAATAGTGCCAGCGGGGCCGGACGGGCGCATGGCCACCAC
>CAWUJR010000371.1:0-4277 GCA_963922375.1 uncultured Robbsia sp. | reverse complement strand
CTTGCATGCCCGGCGAGCGCGTTCGCCCGGTCTTTCAGCGCGCGCCATCCGCCGCTACGTTGCACGGCCACCGCGGCTAAGCCGAGCGCGATCACGATAAAGATCAATGAAGGGAAACCCGGCAATGCCGCCAGCAACACACACAGCACCGCGACCACCGTCAACACTTGGCTCTTTCCGCCGATCTGCGTCAGGATATTTTTACCGAGGTTACTTTCCTCGGAACTCACCCGCGTGACCACAAAGCCCGCGCCCACTGAAATCAACAGCGCCGGAATCTGCGAGACCAGACCGTCACCGATCGTCAACATCGAATAGGTCTCTAGCGCTTCCGACATCGGCATTCCGCCACGGGCGTTGGCGACGACCAGGCCACCGACGAAGTTGACGAAAATGATGATGATGCCGGCAATCGCATCGCCTTTAATGAACTTCATCGCACCATCGAGCGAACCATACAGTTGGGTTTCACTTTCCAGCGTTGCGCGGCGGCGGCGCGCTTCTGCCGCATCGATCGAACCGGCACGCACGTCGGCATCGATGCTCATTTGCTTGCCTGGCAGGCCGTCGAGCGCAAAACGGGCACACACTTCCGCAATCCGTTCGGATCCCTTTGTAATCACGATGAACTGAACGATCGTCACAATCAGGAAGATCACCATCCCCACCAACAGATCGCCGCCCACCACGAAGGTGCCGAAGCTTTCGACGATTTTTCCGGCATCCGCCTCCAGCAGAATCATCCGACTGGTGGTAATCGACAACGCCAGTCTGAACACCGTCGTGATCAGCAAGATCGATGGAAACGACGAAAAATCGAGAATCGCCTTGATATAAAAAGACCCGATAAACACCATCGCGGCCAGCACGATATTGAAGCCGATCAGGCTATCGATCAGCACGGGCGGCAACGGAATGATCAACATGGCGATGATGGTGACCATCAGTGCAACGATGACCAGCTCCGGCCGATTCAGTAACGGCTTCAGCATCGTGCTTGACCCTGTGCGCGAGCGACGAATTCCATGCGCCCTCCTCCTTTTTATCCGTTCACCATCGCGTGAAAACGATCGATGTCGTTCGCATCCAGTACGTCACGCACACTCCCAAGGTGCGTGACGCCGCGATGCACGACCAGTTGCAAACAGGGGTCGCCCGTCGCCGCCACCCATTCCAGCATGTCGAGCAACGACGCTTCCGGCCGGCGCCATTCCGCCAACAACAGATAATGTCGACCGACCCGCTCCACTTTCAGCGTCGTTCCGAACAGCGGCATGCATAGCTGTTCGCCTTCATGCAGCGTCGTACCATGCGACAGCAGCAAACGCTTCGCACCAGCCAGTGCCGTCGTCTCAGCGTCGCGATCACGCATCGATATATCCCTTTGCTCCAATCAAGCCTGATGGAAAATGAACCGACTTCAACGGCTCGCCAATGGCGCGAATCACATCGTTGCGGTGCGCCAGAGACGGAAACAAATCGATTGGCACCGTCACGAAAGCGATCAGCAGACGCTGCAAAAACGCGGTGAATTCGGCGCGATTCCCGTCGCCGAACTGGTCCTTGTACGCCTCGGCCACCCGATCTGCGATCGTCGCTGCATCGTCGAATCCGGCCATCATCAACTGCACCAGCGTTTCCTCCTCGCGCTCGTCGAAGTCGTCGTCGGACAGCCTACGGCGATCCGACTTGTTGCCACCGTCGCCGCCAACCACATCGTGCGCAGGGTGTGCGTCATTCCCACCATGCGCACTAGCACGGTTGTTCAATCGCTGCTTCAGCGACCGCCGTCGCCGACGATGGCGTTCGCGCCGTCCTTTACCGACAAATATCAAGTCTGCCGCACGTAATAATCGTATTTGATAGAGGATGTGCCAGAGTTGGGAAAACTCTTCATTCGAACAACTTGGATTCACGGCGCGAAGATCGCACGCCATGGCCACTTCCAGGTAATCGACCACGTCGTGCCGATTCGCAAAACCAAACGATTCGATCAGGTAGCGATACATCACGTGTTCGCGTAACTGCGTCATCACGAGGATGCGATACGCCTGCCGCAAATCGGCTGGCGAGAGTGACAGGCGGTCGCCGAACGCCAACGCACTGGCAGATGCGTTCACCCCGGCGAGGATTTTCTGCTTTCCCTCGGTGTCGATCAGCGCCTGATACGCCAGATCGATCTTCTCCAGATCCTCGGGCGTCAGACCGTCGCTGCGCCGCAATTCGGCCAGCGCCATCGCCAGATCGCTCGGATCGGGGAAGATTTCAAACGCCATCGACAACCAGCGTTCGGGTGTGGCACCCCGCGCGCCCTGCATCAGATCGCGTAGCAGTTCGACCTTCGCGATCGCGCCTGGCAACAGGATCGGCACATCCTGCCGGGGTCCCAGATCTTCGGTAATCTGTCCGCGCGCTTGTTGCCGGCGCTGGAATGTCGGCAACAATGCGGCCATGTCGTCGAGCATGTCGCGCACCACCGAATTGAATCGCACGAGCCCGTTCGCCGACTCCTCCGGTACATCGGTCACGCTGATTTCACGCCCGCCCAGCCGGGTGAGCGCAGATTTCGCCGCCTCAGCGGGCCGAACGGCGGCCATTGCCTGCCTCCAAGCGTTGCCGCAATGCATCCACTGCGTTGTCGATAATCGGGTTCGAGTTCAGGTCGTCGGCACCTTCGAAGGCGGCGTCCTCGGACAGCACTTTCGGCTGAATCAGGAACATCCGGATACTTTGGTGCCGTTTATCGGACTTGTATCGAAACAACGCACCGATGTAGGGGATATCGCCGAGCAGCGGCACCTTGGAGACCTCGTCCCCACCGTGATCCACGGTGTAACCCCCTACCAGCAAGCTTTGTTCGTGCATCACGCGCGCCACGGTACTGATCTGCGTACGGTTGACGGGCGGCAGCGTCACCCCCGATCCCGCACTCGGATTGCTCTCCTTCCCATCCTCGATGTCCAGCGTCATTTCGATGCGTCCCTGCTCCGACGCTACCCGCGGCAACACATTGATCATCGTGCCGTAGGTGACTTTCTCGAGGGATGTCGCTTGATAGCCCTCGAGCTTGACGTAATAGGTGTGACTGTTATCGAAGACGGCCGGCACGTTATCCTGCGTCAGCAAGATCGGCCGCGACACCACCTGTGCGCGATTTTGATTGCTCAGCGCCGTGATCTCCGCAATCAACTTCGTGGTTTGCGCTTTGCTGATCGTGGCCGCTGCGGCCCCCAAATTCATGGATAAATCGAGAAATTTCGCGCCCTTGACGGTCGCGCCCAGCTTGGTCCCCAGATTCTGGGCATCGTCCTTACTGATATCGATCACCCATAACGACATCTCGATCTGCGCCTTCGGCGTATCCAACGTCGCAATCAGTGATTTGATCGCCGCGATCTGTGTCGGGGTACCATCGACCAACAAGCTGTTCGTATCTGCATAAGGGATCACGCGTACAGGCGACAGCGACATAGATGCGTGCTTCATATCCACATCGAATCGGCGTGAAAATTCGCCGGTCGCCGGCATGTCCTTGACGAAACCCGGCTTCGGCAGCTCGAATGTGGCCGCGTTCGTGCTAGTGGATCGGGCGGGCGCACCGGGCGATTCCATTGATAGCGCCGCAGCATCCAGGCTGCCGTCCGACGCGGCCGACTGTACCTGCGCACCGCCGGGCACCGATGACGATATGGATGTCTGCGCCAACGCCCACTGCAAGACCGTCGCCATACCCGGAATGCGCGTTTGTTCGCCGCGTACGCGATACGTCCGGTCCGACACCATCGTGTGGCGCAGTTTGACCATCTCCAACTTGCGCCCGGTTTCGTCCTGCTGCGCCGTCTCTACCCGAATCTGTTTCGCCTTTTGCTTCAGCATCTCCACGGCCGTGCTGACGATCTCCACATATTTCGGTGGACCGGATAGATAAACCGCCCCTTTATCACGGGTCGCGCTGAACGGGTATTGTGGATCGTACAATGCCGCGCTTTTCAAGAACGCGCGCAATTCGTCCAGCATGCCGGAGGGCATCGTATACATCATCGTCTTCGCTTCGGCATGGTCATAGACATACACCACGCGTCCATCGAAATACCATATCAAGCCCAGCTCTCGCGACAGGCTTTCGATCAGCGCCATCGGCTCGGAGAGATCGAAGCGGCCGCTAACTTTGTATCGGGCGGCCTTCTGACTGACGGTGACCGGCTGCCCCAAGCGCGATGCCACCGCGCGAAACACCGACGACAGCGGCTCGTCGGTCACGCTGAGCGATGCCGGCT
>CAWUJR010000370.1:0-4302 GCA_963922375.1 uncultured Robbsia sp. | reverse complement strand
CATTGGCGGACGACGCGGATCACGGCCGAGCACGCCCAGCCGATGATCCGGTGGGTCTTGTTCACATGGAAGAGGATCGCCGCCCCCCTTCGGCGCTGATGAGCGAGGCGCGCAGACTTAGCCTCAGCGCGGATGGCGCCGTGCCGCGCCCGCCCCTTGCGTCGGGTTCGTCTCACAGCCCAAGATTGAAAGGGACCGTTGATTTCGTTGAAGAAGCGTTCAACCTGGCCGCAGCGGTAAAAGACATTTATCTCGAACAGCGCAAGGCAGCCGCCGCGCACGTTCAGAAATTCTACGGCGACCTGACGGCTGCCATGGCGGAAGCTCAAAAGTTAGCTTCCACCACTGATGATGCAAAGTACAAGCTACCGCGCGACAAAGTCATCGCGCGTTTCTTACAACTTTATTTGGAATGGGTTTCGAAACCCATTGGTAAAGTTAGCGAAGACATCATGAATGAGAAGCAGTGGAGAATGTTTTCCGATCTGTTCGAATTCAGAGAGGTCGATGGGTCCAAGCTGGCATTTATATCCGTCGGTAAGATAATAGACCGTGTCTTGTCCACCATCATAACAAAACCCAGTCTTATTGACGGGTTCACAACCATCGACATTATGCCTACTCTGATAAAGAAGGCATACGACATCCGTCGATCCGTTGACGTATCACAGACATCGGCGATATTAGATAATGACTGGGGGAAAAATATTCCACCCTCGCTGAAATTCTTAAAGCGTGTAACTGTCACCTCATTTCGTCTTGGTCATTATCCTACCGGAGAAGACGGTCCGCTGAAATATGCCAGCTTCCTCCATCGGAGCATGGATCATGTACTGAAAGAAGACAAGCCATTGTCAGTGTACGCGGGAGACGCATTCAAGTCGGACAAAATAGAACACGCCTACTCCGCCACCGAATGGACGCAATTCACCGGCACGTCTCGCACTGATGTCGAGCCTTGGCAACAGACGGGCCTCTCGATGCTGCAATCCGCCCAACAAGCGCAGTCCCTTTCGGATCGGATGTACCAGTTACTCACCGAAATGGCACGCTCGATGTTCGACGTCGACAAGATGTACGTGACGTCGTAATGGTGACGTTTTCCTTTTCGTATTTAAAGGAGGGTCCGTTTCATGTCAGTCATTGCAAACACACTACCGGGCAAATTGCGTAGCAGCAATGTCGCTCATGCGGGTGAGGGTGCGCTCCAGGCGACGGAGAATGTGCCGATACCGCCGGCGGAATCGAACAGGTCCAGCATTGCCGCTTCATCGACATTAAACCATCTGGCATATCGTTATTGCGTCAGTGATGCGGAGGCCGTCTCCCCCGATGGCGTTCTTCGCGCTAGCGGTTTTACGCCGAAGATCGGCCACGCGCCGCCGTTACCACCGTCGTCCATAGACATGCGAGCGCCTCTAGCCGGTGCTCAATTAATCGGAACGGATCTTACATCGATTGCAAAGACGGTCAAGGAGGAATCTGTCGATGTTAAAACCGCGGCTGCAAAAGCGATGTCGGACTTATACGTAGACATCACAAGAGCGATGCAAGCGATAGAAACCAAAGCCAAAGCGCACGGCAACCAGGGGCGCATGGTCCTTAGTCGCGACAAAGCCATGGCCGAGTTATTGCTCGTCTATCTGACATGGTCAGCAAAACCCATCGGCTCAGTAACAAATAATTTTACGGAAGACGAATGGAAATCTCGGGTGACCGATGTTGTCTTCCGAGACGTTGGCGGTACAAAGTTCGCTTTTGTCGATTGCGATAAGATTTTCAAAAACCTCTGGTCGAAATTGAGTCAGGCCTATAGCAAAGTGATCACCGTAGAACGCTCCGCCGCTTGGTACGATAAAATTTTCGGAGGGCAGTGGGATATCAACGAATATTCATCCGACAGCCCCATGTTTGCGGGGGAAAACGGCATCGCAAGTGCGTTAAAAAAAATGGGGAGCGCTTCATATCCCACGACTAAGGTTGAAAGCGGCGCGTTCCTTGACACCGGCGTGATAAGGTTTGATCAGCTGCCGGATGCGATCAAAAACCTCAGCGACGGCTCATGGGCGCTGAGCCATGACAATCTTCCCTTACTGATAGCGGATCTGAAGGAGGCTGCAAGCATCGGCATGTCGATGTTTAGTCACCAATTTGGCACCGTCAGTCTCAGCGCTGCACAATGGACCAATCTAAAGGCGTCAATAGAATCGGTCACATCGCCCTGGAGAGATCGGCAATCGGCCATGGCAGCCAATGCTCGCAATGCAGCCTCCTTTTATGACCAGATCTTTGATGCGCTCGCAAAGATACTTCGCTCTTATAATGAAGCGGACAAGAAATCGGTCTCCGCACATTGACTTGCAGACGACAGCCCATGGGCTACCCAAGAGTCCGGACGCCATCAGCGCGGCCGGCGCGGCGATGCCAGCGCGGAGGCGCAGGCACTTACATCAACACGCACCGTCGGACACCGGACGCATACCGATGCCAGTGGTCGCCATGCATCGGACGCTTTGCTGCATGCATCGTCGCCGTCTCGACGTGAAGCAGCCGACGCTCTGCGGCGCATTCATGTCTCTGGCCCAATGCGCTGCACCGATCAGCCGCCGAGATCGACGGCTGATTCGCTCCGATAGAGACGGGACGCCGTCATCGTTCTTCTTTGCGGCTGCCGAGTGCGTCGCTCGGCGATGAGGTGGGCGTACTGGCCCCAGATCTTTTTTATGTAAAGCCGACGTAAGGCCGCCCGTTCCGGCGCGCTGCCGGCGTTATAAGCCCCCACTGCCTCCCAGCCATAGCCGTGCCGTTTGATAAAACCCGACAAGATTTCAGCGCCTGCCATCACCGACGTGCACGGCTCAAGCAACTTTTGTCTGCTGATCCCCTTTTCCCGAAAAGCGGGCAGATGGATGCTGTTGACTTGCATCAGGCCAATGTCTTGTGTCCCGTTCCGATTGGTATTGATCGCATCCGAACGCATATTCGACTCCACTTTCGCGATAGCGACCAAGAGTAGCGGATCGATGCGATAGGTGGTCCCCGCACGTTCCCAGCAATGTGCCCATGCAGAAGAGGCGAACGCCCAGAATGAGGAAGCTACGACGGAAAACCGAAGAAATCGACCCAGATGTTCGGTCGCACGCAGTGGAAGTGTCAGCACGAGAAGCCCTGTTGAATGATACCCATGGCCTCATCATCGTCGGATCTACTTTCTCGCTCAATCAGAGGGCTCTCAACGCCTCGGGCGACCCACCATTCAGATAACGCGCCTGACGGCGACGTGTGTTTACCATCGGCGCTGTGCATGCCGCACAGAGGTGCCCAGGGGATAGGCATGGCCGGCCGATTGAGGTCGCACACGTGGCATATGAGGACATCTCAAAAAACTGAGTTGGCACTGCAAATGCATCCGTTTGTGGAAGGGTTAAATCTCGCACAGTGGATGGACGATAGAAACATCTCGTTGCGCCTATGCTTGGAGAACCCTTCGTTGTCGCGCAAGCTTGTCTCTAGCAAATCATCCGCTATGCTTAGGATGCCAACTTAAATTGGAGGCAAGCATGAACGAAGCGATCAAGCAGCAGTTGGAAAATACGCCGATTGGTACCTATCTGATGATATGGGGACGATACGGCAACGCCATCAATCCGACGATTGAACAGGGTCAGCTGAAGAGTGTCGATTCCAAGAACGGCACCGTAGTATTGCATAGCATGGTTTATGACAGAGATCAGACAGTAAGAATGGATCAGATGTCATCGATCGACGATTCGCGCAGTGGTCCTGGCGCGCGAGGGCCTGCGCAGACACCTGATTGGCGCCAAGATGTTCAGGGAAATTGGTCACGCGATCTTGGAAACGGTCATATACAGAAACCGTCGTGATATCAGCCGCCCTGCGGAGCGACTTGAGATAGGTCAAGCAGGTGTAATGGTCGCGCCAGAAACAGGCGCTGTAAACGCCAAGAACCCCGCCTTTTTGGGGCGGGGTTCTTGGTTTGTAGCATAGGGAGCCTGACGATTACCTACTTTCACACGGGAATCCGCACTATCATTGGCGTGGAGTCGTTTCACGGTCCTGTTCGGGATGGGAAGGGGTGGGACCGACTCGCTATGGTCATCAGGCTAAGGGGGTTGTGGTGTTGGGTTGGGCGGTGCGCTTTTGGGCGTCGCGCATCCAACATCACGAATCTAGAAGAAGTTCAATGGGTTGAGATTGTATGTTATTGGCACATACCGATGCTCTAACCTCTCACGTATGCTGTCGGATGAGACAGTCTTAAAACGTACTGGTTATAGGATC
>CAWUJR010000369.1:0-4317 GCA_963922375.1 uncultured Robbsia sp. | reverse complement strand
GACGGCGCTCACGATGAGACGCTCAGCGAGCAAGCACCGCCGGCGCGATCAAGCGCCGATCGCCGTTTCCTTGTATTTGCCATAGGCCATCAACCGGTCGAAGCGCCGCGCTTTCAGATCGGGCACACTCATGCCCTGGAATTGCCGGATTGCATCGCTCAGCGAGCGACGCAGCAGTACCATCATCGCCTTCGGATCGCGATGCGCCCCCCCCAGCGGCTCGCTGACGATTTTGTCGATCAGGCCAAGCGCCTTGAGTCGATGCGCCGTCAGACCCAGTGCCTCGGCGGCTTCCGGCGCCTTTGCCGCGCTTTTCCACAGAATGGACGCGCAGCCCTCCGGCGAAATCACCGAATAGGTCGAGAATTGCAGCATTTGAACCACATCGCCGACGGCAATCGCCAACGCGCCGCCGGAGCCGCCTTCCCCGATCACGGTCGCAATGATCGGCGTTTTCAGCTCGGCCATTACGTAAAGGTTATGACCGATCGCCTCGGATTGGCCACGCTCTTCTGCACCAATGCCAGGGTAGGCGCCGGGCGTATCGATGAAAGTGAACAACGGCAAACCGAATTTTTCTGCAAGACGCATTAACCGCTCGGCCTTCCGATAGCCTTCCGGACGCGACATCCCGAAGTTGCGCGCAGCGCGCTCCTTCGTGTCGCGGCCCTTCTGCTGACCGATGACCATACAGGGCTGACCGTTGAACCGGGCCAAACCACCGATAATCGACAAGTCGTCGGCGAACGAGCGGTCGCCATGCAGCTCATGGAAATCCGTGAACAGCTCGCCGACGTAGTCCAGCGTATAAGGCCGCTGCGGGTGACGCGCGATCTGCGAAACCTGCCATGGGGTCAGGTTCGCGTAGATATCCTTCGTCAACTGCTGGCTTTTACGCGACAGGCGCTCGATCTCTTCCGAGATATCGACCGCCGAATCGTCTTGAACGAAGCGAAGTTCTTCGATCTTCGCTTCGAGCTCGGCGATCGGCGTCTCGAAATCCAGAAATGTCGTTTTCATGTAATAGGCATCCTCTTGTTCCGGCAAGCGCGTATTCTACACGCGCCCATCCCGTCGGCGGCGGTTCAATAGACCACCGGCAGCGGCTCCAGGCTACGCCACATATACCAGGTGGCTACCGTTCGCCAAGGCTCCCAGTTCGCGGCCACTTCGCGCGCTTCGCTGCGCGTTACCGGCTCGCCACTGAAGTAGTTCACGCTGATCGCTTTGATCAGCCCCAGATCGTCCAGCGGCAATACGTCGGGACGCATCAGATTAAAGATCAGAAACATCTCGGCCGTCCAGCGACCAATCCCGCGAATCTGCGTCAATTCCGCGATCACGTCCTCGTCGTCCATCGACGACCACCGGTCCACATGCAGCGTTTCCCCAACGAAATGCTGCGCGAGGTCCAGAATGTACTCCGCCTTGCGCTTGGACAAACCGCAACTCGCCAGGCGCTCGTAACCCAGCGCGACCACCTCGACCGGCAACCAGCGCGGACAGGCCGCCTGCAGCCGGTCCCACACCGTCTGTGCTGCCTTGATCGAGATTTGCTGACCCACGATCGATCGCGCAAGCGTGACGAAAGGATCGCCCCGCGCTTTGAGGTGAACAGGACCGAACTGGGGGATCAGTTTCTTCAGGATACGGTCGCGCTTGACTAGATCCGCGCAAGCGCCCTCCCAATAATCCGGGCGCACCACCGTTGGTTCCAGATCGCCGGTCTGCATGGGCACCGCACGCACGCCCGTGATGAGGTCACGCTCATTGTGGCGCTCGTCGTCCTCCGGTAACGCCTGGCTGGGTCGCACCGCGGGCAGGGACGCGCCCGTGGGCATGGCAGAAAGCGCAGGGGGGGTGCTAGCGCCCGTCGCCTCGACCGCTTTGCGGGCCTTCTTGGCAGGCACAGCGCGCGACTTTCCCGACCGTGCAGAGACGGAAGATGCCGACGGTGACGAAGGAGCCGAGGTCTCCGGGGTCTCCGGACGAGCCTTTTTCCTGGCCGTTGCCATCTAGCAGTTATCTCCTGTCTCGCGTCGATCGGCTCGGATGGCGAAGGCGTTCAGCAGCATCGGCGCTGGCTTCACACGCGCCGCCAGTCGGTCAGGCCACCCGGCTTGTCCTCAAGCGCAATCCCGTCGGCCAGCAGGGCCTGCCGGATCGCATCGGCCCGTGCAAAATCCTTCGCACGCTTAGCGTCGGCACGTTCCGCGATGCGGGCTTCGATGTTGGCGGCGGTGTTGGCGGCGTCGACCGATGCCAGATCGCCTTCTACAGACGTGCTTACAGACCGGCCGCCGGCCCCTTGAAGGAACTCGCGCGGATCGCGCTCCAGGAAACCCAGTTCCCCAGCGAGCCCCTTCAATTGGCGCGCCAACACCGCACGCGATGTGCACGATGTCGGCGAGGCACTCGACGCAGCAGCGGTGTGCCGATTCAATGCAGCCGCCAGCTCGAAGAGCACCGAGACCGCTACGGCCGTATTGAAGTCGTCGTTCATCGCCGCACGGAATCGCGCCGCGTAGGGCTCGTCCCACGCCAACGGCTCGGCGTCTATCTCCACGTCGCGTAACGCGGTGTACAGTCGGGTCAGACCTTGGCGGGCATCGTCGAGGTGTGCATCGCTATAGTTGAGCGGGCTGCGATAGTGCGCACGGGCGAGGAAAAACCGCACGACTTCGGCATCGAAGCGGGCAAGCACATCGCGGATCGTAAAGAAGTTGCCGAGCGACTTCGACATTTTCTCATTGTCGATTTGAATGTAGCCGTTGTGCATCCAATAATTGACAAACGGCTTGCCGCTCGCGCCTTCGCTCTGCGCGATTTCGTTTTCATGGTGCGGAAACTGCAAATCCTGGCCGCCACCATGGATGTCGAACTGCTCGCCAAGCAATGCGCAACTCATTGCCGAGCACTCGATATGCCAGCCGGGGCGCCCTCTTCCCCAGCGCGAATCCCAGCCGGTTTCAGGCGGTTCTTCCGGCTTCGCATGCTTCCACAGCACGAAGTCCAGCGGATCCTGCTTCGATTGATTGGCTGCCACCCGCTCGCCGGCACGCAAATCTTCCAGCGACTTGCCGGACAATTTACCGTAGCCATCGAACGCCCGAACCTTGAAATTGACGTCGCCGTCCTCGGCCAGATACGCATAGCCGTTGTGTTCGAGCATTTCGATCATGCCGAGCATCTGCGAAACGAAGGCGGTGGCGCGCGGCTCGATATCCGGCCGCGCGACACCCAGCGCCTGCGCGTCTTCATGCATGTACTGGATGAAACGCTGCGTCAGCGCACCGATCGTCTCGCCGTTTTCGACCGCACGCTTGATGATCTTGTCGTCGATATCGGTGATATTGCGGACATAGGTGACCCGATAGCCGAGCGTGCGCAGCCAGCGCTGCACCAGATCGAACACCACCATCACGCGGGCATGACCAATATGGCAATAGTCGTATACGGTCATGCCGCATACGTACATCTGCACCTCGCCCGGCCGGATCGGCACGAAAGTCTGTTTGTCGCGCGCGAGCGAATTGTAGATGCGAAGCGGATCCATAGAGAATGTCGGGCAATCGAGGATCAGCGGCCCGCTGCGCGGGGCGGCGTGACCGTATAGAACAAAATAGAGCGCAAACAGTGCAAAAACGCGTCGGGCCGTTCCCCGGAACGGCCCGACGTTTTGCTAGAATGCGGGCAAGTATAACATTCCAGATCGAGCACATGAAACTCCACGGCGACCGCCAAGCCTTTTCCGCGCACCCTGCCGTACCGCTTCGCGACGCAGGTGCTTCGGGCGTCGGACGCCCGCTGGTCATGACTGCCAAGGCCGCCCTGATGGCTGCCGGCGCCGCCATGACGGTCATCGCAGCCACCGCCGTCCCGAACGTTGCACAGGCCCAAGCCAAATCGTATCGCGACGACACACCGACGGCGGACCAGGCCATTGCCTCGCAGAACTGGTCGCTGGCAATCGCCGAGCTCGACAAACGCATCGCCAGCAGTCCGCGCGACGTGCAGGCACGCTTCAAGCGCGCGACGCTGCTCGCCCGCCTGGGCCGGGACGATGAAGCGGCAAAAGCGTTCACACAGATCACGCAGACCTATCCGGAGTTGCCGGAGCCGTATAACAACCTGGCCGCCCTGTACGCGAAGCACGGACAATATCAGGAAGCCCGCGCGACGCTCGAAACGGCGTTGGCCGCGAATCCGAACTTCGCGCTGGCCCGTCGTAACTTGGGCGATATCTATCTGCGCCTCGCGGCGGAGTCGTACCAACGTGCGGCCAAGCAAGCGCCATCCGATCGCTTGGCGGCCGCG
>CAWUJR010000368.1:0-4335 GCA_963922375.1 uncultured Robbsia sp. | reverse complement strand
GCAACGGAGTCGGTGACGATGGGCGCGGACGACGCGAGGTACTCGGGAGGCAGCGGATCTGCAATCGACCTTTGGCTGGGCCAGCAACTGCGGGAGACGCGGATTGAATCCGGAAAATCCCTGGCGGAGGTTGCGAAGGCCAGCAGCATGTCGATCGGCCTATTAAGTCAGATCGAGCGCGGGCGAAGCACGATTGCGATCGATAAATTGGCACGCGTTTGTTCGGTATTGGGCCTGGCGGCCGATGCGCTGATCCGAAACGCGATGGCGGGCGAAACGTCGGATAACGACGGCGTCGCGCGGGCCGGCACGCATCGGCGACTCGATCTTGATCGGATGGGGGTTTCCAAAGAAGTGTTGACCCCCGGCGTGAGCGACCATTTCAATCTGTACCGAATCGTTGTCGCGCCAGGGGGATCGTCGGGAGACGCGTTATTCGTGACTGCACCGGGTGAGCAGATCGGGTATGTGGTGAGTGGCTCGCTCGAAATCTGGGTCGATAAACGCATGCTGCGGCTAAACGCTGGCGACAGCGTGCGCTATTCGAGTGAATCCCCGCGCCGTTGGCGGAATGGCGGCACGACCGAGACCGTCTTGATATGGACGGTGATGCGCACCCCCTAGGCTGCATTTTCCCGTGAGTGTGTGTTCAACATAGGACGGACACTTCATCTCGCAGGCGCGGCGACGAACGGAGCGTTCGGTTATCGATGTGTTAGGACGGCTAAATGGTAGCGGCGTCCTGCGTGTTTTGGCGCAGTGCCAGGACGACGTTTTTAAAGTTACCTATAGCAAGCGTTTTATATTCGTGTTGGTCATTCGATTTTTCCAGATGGGGTAAATTAGATGAAGAACGGTATGAAAACGGGCGGTTTTACTCGCCGTGACATGATGCGCACCTTGCTGGGGACCGGTGTGATGGCCGCCACCGGGAGCGGTTTGTTTTCTGCTGCATCGCCGGCATTCGCGGCCGAAGTGCCGAAGAAAGGGGGGCATATTCGGGTCGCGTTCGAAACGTCTTCCGCTTCAGATACGCTGGATCCGGCACTCGGCTCGACCGGAAACGACTACATCCGGTTCTTCATGTTCTATAGTGGCTTGACCCAGTTTGATGAAAGCTTGGCGCCACGAATGAACGTCGCGACGTCGGTTTCCAGCAGCGATGCGATAACGTGGATCATCAAGTTACGCCAAGGGGTGACGTTTCACGATGGAAAACCGTTAGTCCCGGCCGATGTGGTTTTCTCGCTCTCCCGGCACAAGAATCCGCAGACGGCCTCCAAAGTCAAATCGCTTGCGGACCAGTTTTCCGATGTCAAGGCAAGCGGCCCGGACGAGGTAACCGTAACGCTGACGGCTGCGAATGGCGATTTCCCGACGATTCTTGCCGCACCGCAGTTTGTCATCGTGAAAGAGGGCACGACGAATTTCACCACGGGCATCGGCACCGGACCCTACAAGCTGAAGCGCTTTGAACCCGGTGTGTCGACAGTGGGGATCCGCAACGATCATTATTGGAAGTCGGAAGGACCCTACCTCGATCAAATCGAATTGATAGGGATCAGCGACCCGGCGGCCCGGCTCAATGCGTTGCTCGCGGGCGATGTCCAACTGATCAGTGCCGTCGACCCTCGCTCGACACAAAGAGTGGCGGCTTCGCCTGGCTTCACGGTTACCGAGACGAAATCCGGTCTCTATTCGGATCTCATCATGCGTCGCGACGATACGCTCACCGGCAATCCGGATTTCGTATTGGGCATGAAATACCTGTTCGACCGTGAGCAGATTCGATCGGCCGTATTCCGCGGCTATGCAACTATCGGCAACGATCAGCCGATTCCGCCTGGGCACCGTTATTTCAATGCATCGTTGCCGCCTCGGCCCTTCGATCTCGACAAGGCGAAGTTCCATTTGCAAAAGGCAAAGGCCGTCGGCGTGACGCTGCCGCCGATTTATGCGACCCCCGCCGCCAATGGCTCGGTGGAAATGGCCACCCTGTTGCAGCAGGCGGGGGCAAAGATCGGTGTGAATTTGACGGTCAATCGCGTCCCGTCAGATGGATACTGGTCGAATCACTGGATGAAGCATCCGCTCGGGTTTGGCAACATCAATCCGCGCCCGAGCGCCGATACCTTGTTGACACAATTCTTCAGTTCGACTGCACCTTGGAACGAATCGGGGTGGAAGAACGAGAGGTTCGATCAGCTCCTGCTTAGCGCACGCGGTGAAACCGACGAAGCGAAGCGCAAGCAGATGTACGGGGAAATGCAGGAATTAGTGGCAAATGAAGGCGGCGTGGGCATTCCGGCGTTCATCAGCCTGTTGGATGCCAATGACAAACGGCTGAAAGGGCTTAGGCCTATTCCAACAGGCGCGATGATGGGTTTCATGTTCGCCGAAAGCGTCTGGTGGGACGCCTGATCGTCCGTTCGTTACTTGAGCGCTGCTGCGGCGGCGGCGACCACCTTCAAATCGAGGTCGCCGTCGGGCGTGCTGATAGCCACAGCGCCAATGATCTTGCCATCATGACGTAGGGGTTCGCCACCCGGCAGCGGAGTCAGTTCCGGAACGGCCAGCATCACCAATTGATTCTGTCCCAGGAGCTTGTGGTACGTCTCGGTAGGGGTCTGGAACTTGGCGGCTGTCTTGACCTTGCCGATGGCTGACGATACGCAATTCGGCGCGGCGCCTTCTTGGCGTTGCAGGAACAGAAGCTCACCGTCAGCATCGGCGATGGCGATGCAGCCCTTCGTGTGATTCTGATCCATCGATTGTTTTGCGGCGTCGACGATTCTTTCGATGTCGCTGTCCTGCAGGATGACTTGCGTGGTGACCGCATTGGCATGCGCGGCGAAGCCAGCAAAGAGTGCAAATGCGCCAGCGGTACAGGTCGTCTTCAACAATGTCAGTTTCATGGTTTTCCTTTCTTTAGGGAACGCGGCGGGCGGAATGCCCACCGCTTCGATGGATTAGGGCACCGCCCGCCGGCGTCTGCCAAAGCGTCTTGCGAGGAAAAAAACCATCGCCGCCAAAGCAATCAACGCGACAAGGACGGCGACGATGACAATCGTGGACGCGTTTTCGATCAGCCAGCTTTGTTGAATATCGCCGGCACGTATGCGGGTCACATCGGCCGCGCTCACTGCGGATGCGTGCGACTCCGCCACGGCGCCTCGAACATAAGTGGCGATCGCCGCGATCTGCGCATCGGTCAGGTTATCGGCAAAGCCGGGCATCACAGCGTCATGACCGTTGACATTGCGGTGCACGCCGTCGGCGATGGTCATGACCAGGTTGTCCGGCAGGTGCATCCGGACTGCGCTATTCGTCGAAAGGTCCGGATGCTGACCATCGGCACTGCCGCCGCCGCTTGCGCCGTGACAGGACGCGCAAGTGGCTTCGAAAAGGCGCGCACCGTCGACGCCGCTACCGTTCGTTAGGGTGGCGAGATCTGTTTTCTGCTGCGGCTCGACGGCGAGGATGTTGACCGGCGGCACCTGCTTTGCCGCGCTCACCGCGCCGGGGGTCGCAATAGGCGGCACACTGTGCAGATAGCGGACGAGCGCTTGCACGTCATCCGGCGTGAGCTTCGACAGGCTGCGTGAGACTGCCAGCCCCATGTCGCCGCCCGCGATGGCATGGCTGTTGTGTCCGTGGGTCAGGAATTCGACCAGTTCTTGATCGCTCCAGTCACCGATACCGGTTTTGTCCGGCGTGATATTCGGGGCGTACCAGTTACCCACTTGTGCACCGGACAGTCGCTTCGACGTATCTTCTCCGAACAGTGCGTTACGCGGCGTGTGACATGTTGTGCAATGGCCGAGCGTTTCCGCCACGTATCGTCCACGATCGATCGAGCCAGGTGCGGCCGTCGCGCCTGCGTCCGGGTCGGGATGCAGGAAGAGCACATTCCAACCGAACATCGACTGTCGTATAAACGGAAACGGCAGTTGTGTCCGGGGGGGAGCGTTGGTGGAAGGGGCGACACCCTTCATCAGATAGGTATAAAGCGAATGCAGGTCGTCGTCGGTCATACGCGCATACGCGGTATAAGGCATCGCCGGATAAAGATAGCCCTTCGTTGGCGAGCGGCCGTGTCGCATCGCGTCACGGAATTGCTCGAAGGTCCAGTTGCCGATACCGTGCGCTTTGTCGGGCGTGATGTTCGACGTGTAGATCGGTCCCATCGGCGTGGAGATCGGGGTGCCGCCCCCGAATGGGGAGCCGTTTGCGTGCTTGTCCTGATGGCAAGCTGCGCAATCGGCGGCAGTGGCGAGGTAGCGGCCGCGGGCAATCGCATCGGCGTCGTTCGGCGGGTCCGCCTGCTGCGCGAGC
>CAWUJR010000367.1:0-4338 GCA_963922375.1 uncultured Robbsia sp. | reverse complement strand
CGGCGGCGGCGGTCCGTCGATCAGTTGCGCCGCCAGATCGCCCCATGCGCCGGGCACGTCCGGATAGGCGCGCAGATCGTCGATAGGAAGCCGCTTCCACGCCGGCATCTGCGCATCGTGAGCGACGATCCATCGGCTCCCTGCGGCGAGCGCCAACCACGCGTACCGATTATCTCCCAGCACGAATGCCAGGTCGTACGGACCACTTGAAACGATTTCTCGAACGGTGTCGCCGCGCCGGGGATCGTAACAAAGAAAGGTTATCCCATAAGGGCAGCCCGAAAAGATCGACAACATGTCGGGAGCACACGTGACGGCAATACGCGCATCCGGATAGGACTGCCGAAGTTTCTTCAATAAGGGCGCAAGCAGCAGTGCATCGCCCAATCGAAGGCGATGCGAGATCAGAATGCTTTTGACCTCCGCTGCAGGGCGCGGCCTGCGCGTGGAGAACAGGCGCGGCAACGCACGCGAAAAAATTTGCACCCGTCCTGCGATTCTGCTCATGAAATTTGCTACGGGTCAGGGCCCGACACTTTCGAGATAACGACCGCCGCAACGATACGGAGGAATCCATGGTTCATTACATTTTTAGATATCGTCCGTTCGATTTCGCTTACAGATAAGAAATAAATGTAAAAACCCCTCGTATTATCGAGGTTTATCGATTCTACCGCAGCGTCAGCGGTTCGCAGCAGCCGACGGATTACGCCGCCTTCCAATGTGTTAGCACGGGTTACATCCTTGTTACATCACTATTTCAAGAATGTCTAAGCGCGGTGAAAAACCCTGTCACGCAGCAAGTGGGCTGTTATTTCATGCACATCTCGTTTTGCGATTTGCTAGGTATACACGCCTCATCGAGGCCGGTCGACAAAACGCCAGACGCCAAAAAATCCCGCCACGATCAACAACGCGATGCCCTCCCAGAGATTGATGCGTACGCCATCGGCCTTGATGAGTGTGGAGGCCGTATCAAGTAAGCCCGCTCCCACTAACAGCACGCCGTAAACGAAAAGCAATCCGGCGATCAGCACACGCAGATCGAACAGCCGACGCGACGCGCCCGATGCGTCCTGATCGCTCTTTTGTTCTTCCTGGAGGCGCCGGTCTTCGTCGGCAGCCGCTTCATGGCCCACTGCATTCGTCGGCTTGTTCATAACGTCGCTCTCCAATAGATCAGCAGCAGCGATGCGCCCACCGCCATCGTCAACACGATGACACCCAAGATCGCCGGCGAGCGGTACCAGACACTGACCTGCATCGCCTCGGCAGCGTCAGGCGAATCCGGATCCGGCAAGCCCCATATCAAGCCCTTGAGCTCCGAGAGCGGCCGTGCGCGCGTGAACAAGCTGACCACGACGGTGACCACCGATGTCGAAATGAATGCGGCTATCGCACCATAAAAATTTGCCATCTGTGCGCTGAAGTGCGCGTCATCCATCACCCCATCGCGGTGAAAATACGCAATATCCGGCGCGGCCAGATGGGCAAGCGCTGCCCCTGCCGTCCCCGCTAACATCCCCCAGAATGCCCCCATACCGGATGTACGTCGCCAGAACAAGCCGATGATGAAAGCCGTGAACAACGGCGTATTGAAGAACGAGAACAACATCTGCATGTAGTTCTGAATGTTGTTATAGCTCGAGGCAATGAATGCCGTCCCGACCGTAATGACGATGCCCGCGACGGTGGCAATGCGCCCGACCTGCAGGTAATAGTGGTCGCTGCGTCCCTTGGCGATGTACGGCTTCCATAAGTCGTAGGTGAATACCGTGTTGAAACCGCTGATATTGGCCGCCATCCCGGCCATGAAACCCGCCAACAGCGCCGTCACGGCCAAACCAAGGACGCCGTTAGGCAGGAGGCGCTGCATCAACTCCGGAATCGCCTGGTTGAACGACGGCCCGCTGGAAGTGCCCAACCCGGGAATCATCACCAGCGCGATCATGCCGGGCACCACGGTAAACAGCGGCAGAATGATTTTAGGGAATGCACCGATGATCGGCGTGCGGCGTGCTGCATTCAAGCTACTGGCCGACAATGCTCGCTGGACTTCGGCGAAGTTGGTCGTCCAATAGCCGAACGCGAGCAGGAAGCCTTCGCCCATCGCCAGCCCGATCCAATCGCCCAGTGGGTTGCTCCAATGTCCTACCTGCGTCCCTTCCCACGTCATCGTGTGTTCCGGCGTCGGCATCGCAAGCGCGACCGCATGCCAGCCACCGACATGATGGAGGCCCAGTGCCACGATCGGCGCCAGACCGGCCAGAATCGTGAAGAACTGCAGCACTTCGCCGTACATCGCTGCCGACAAGCCGCCGAGCAGAATGTAGAGCAACACGAACGCGGCGCCCAGCGCGACGGAAACGATCAGCGGCCATCCTAATAAGCGTTCGATGATCAATGCCAGCGCGTACAGATTGATCCCGGCGATCAAAATCTGGCCGATCGCGAAGATCAGTGCGTTAAGCAGATGGGTGGACGCGTTGAAGCGCCGCCGCAGATATTCGGGCACGCTGTGAACGCGCGACGAATAGTAGAAAGGCATCATCACGACGCCGAGAAAGACCATCGCGGGAATGGCACCCAACCAGAAAAAATGCACGGCTGCAGCACCGTATTGCGCACCGTTCGCCGCGTTACCCAAAATTTCAAGCGCACCCATGTTCGCTGAAATGAACGCGATACCCGTAATCCAAGCGGGCATCGAACGCGCCGACAAAAAGAAATCGTTCGATGTCTTTGTCGCGCGATTCGCCAGCAGCCCGATTACCACGATCACGACGAAATAAATCGCGAGAATCGTATAGTCGAGCAGATTCAGATGCAAGATGCCGGTATGGCTCGAGGACATCAGTGTCCCTCCTGTTATGAGTGATGGCGATCTTGCTGGCAGTCGATCGGCACGGTCTGCGCCGCGCTGATCCATCGGTCAATGTCGAATTCGGCGCGGGACGTGGTGATGCGCCACGGATCGCCCCTGCTCACGCAAGCACAGACGCAGACGCCCCCGGGCTCACCGGAAACCGATTCTTCGTCATGCTGATCGACTGTATGAAAGACTTCCACCAGCAGACCGCCGCATCCGGGTTGGGCGAACAGGCTCGCCGCCCTTCCCGGCGCGTCTTCTCCATCTACGCCCCGCTGCGCACTATGAGCGGGGAGCGTGGGGTTGCATTCCCAGTCCTGCGGCGCTCGCGTGCAGCGCCATGAAGTCATGCGCATGCCGGGCCAGTGTCGCGCTGTCGTCCCACAGATTTCGCCAAATCGACAGATCTACCGACAGGCCCTTCGACACGATCGCCGAAGAGAAGCTTTCAAACGTGATCGGCCCCCGATAACCGATCGTCGCGAGCGCATGAAAGAACGTGGCAAAGTCGAGGTGTCCGGAGCCGAGAAAGCCCCGATGGTTCTCGCCAATATGGACGTAACCGAGCTTATCGCCGCAGGCGATGACAGGAGAGAAGAAGTCCGCTTCCTCGATGTTCATGTGGTAGATATCGAGATGCACCTTCAGGTTGTCTGCCCCCACTTGCTCGATGACTTCGAGCGCCTGCTCGGTCGTATTCACCACATTGCTCTCGTAGCGATTGACGATCTCCAACCCGAGCGTGATGTCCAAACTGGCGGCTTTTTCTGCGACGCGCTTCAGCGACGACACGACATTGCGTCGCCCCTGTGCGGTGACCGGGCGCGTGTACTTGCCGAACGCGCTGTACAGGCCCCCGCAAAGGTATCGCGCCCCGAGACCGTGCGCGACATCCAGGCTGGTTTCCAGCAACGCCACCCCACGCGCCACCACTGCCGGGTCGTCACTGGAAACATCGGCGTCGAATGCCAGCCCCCGTGAACAGGCCGCCTGGAGGCCTTCACTCTCCAACAGTGCCCGCGTCCCCTCGATATCCAGCACCGTGGTGTCGTGCAACGAAAACTCGACCAGCCCATACCCGGCGCCCTTGCTGCCCTTGACGATCGTCTCGACCGACGCGGCGCTCAAATCGCCGGCCCATACCAGTGCATGCACACCCAATGTATTCATCGTTGTCTCCGCCATTACCCTCTCTCCGTGGAAGTGTCATCTAACGTTAGGTCCTGCGGTCTATTGCGTCCTCACCAACAACTTTTGATTTATTATTACGCAAAAGTGGAAACAGCGTGGGAGAATGAATGGAAGGACAGTTGAACGGCGAGGGGATCAATATCGCGTCACCGGATGGGCCCGGGGCGATTTTGTCGTTGGTCCGCACGGGGCAGGCGGTTACTCGCCAGGCGTTGATTGCGCTCACCGGATTGTCTCGCTCGACGATCGCCCAGCGTCTGGACCTGCTGCAGCAGGCC
>CAWUJR010000366.1:0-4347 GCA_963922375.1 uncultured Robbsia sp. | reverse complement strand
CGTGCCGCGCCTGACCCAGCGAGCCGGACGCGCTATGGTAGATGTCATCGTAGACCGGCGAATACGGCGTGCCGTCGTCCCGGTAACGGAGCGTCGCGGCTGTGGGGGTGAGGCTGTCCGCCTCGGGATGAGGGGGCGCGTCAGGCTGGCGGGGCGGAAGGTTCATCTGAAAGGGTAACGCCCATGTTCGGGCGGCCGACAGTGCTGCACCGGCGCGGAGAATGGAATTTTCCGGGGTTTTCCCGGACGGCCACGGTGTTGCAAGGGAGATAAAAACGCGCCGGAAGGCCATTTTACCTGCGCTATCATAGCAAGCGCCCCTATTCACGGGGCATCCAGCGTGTATCATGTGTCGCTGAGATCGATCAGGTTCGTCGTTCGCACCCGCGAGTGCGTCGTAGGTGCGCTTGCCGGGCGGACGGCGAGAATCGTCGGAAGACGAATCGATCCGCGTTTGACCTTAAATGAAAAAGGAGCCTCATGAATAAACAAGAACTGATCGACCAAGTCGTCAAGAAGACGGGCCAAAGCAAGGGCTCCGTGACGGAAACGCTGGATGCAGTGACCGAAGCCATCAAGGCGGCGGTGGCTGGCGGCGACACGATCCAGTTGGTGGGATTCGGCAGCTTCAGCCGTGGCGAACGTGCAGCACGCGAAGGCCGTAACCCGAAGACCGGTGAATCGCTGCAAATCGCAGCGGCTTACACCGCGAAGTTCACGGCGGGTAAGGCGTTCAAGGACGTTATCAACGCGAAGTAAAGGTAATCGGGTGTCATGCCCGATCGCTAGGAAACGTCTCGGCAGGGGTTCAGCCGCTGACTGAGCGTTTCGCACGCCGGGGCGTGTCGCGCTGCGAGCAGGTTCGCTACCTGATTTCGTATGGGCGGCACGCCCTGAGTGCATCTAGGCGCAAAGACGACTCATCGGCCGCTCGGCAGCACGTTCCATCGGCCCAGGATCGCAATGATCTGCCTCGCGTACTGATCGCGAAGCGCCGGCGTCTCCGAATGGTAGGCGCCCACGGCGGCCCAGCTATTCCCATATTTGTTCATCTCATGCTTCAGGTGCCAGGCCGCGATATAGACATTCGCGCAGGGTTCCATCAGCTTGTCCGACGAAATGCCATATTGCGCCAGCGTGGGCAAATGGATCGAGTTGATCTGCATCAGCCCGTAATCGATCGATCCATTATTGTTGCGATGCAAAGCGCTAGGCTTGTCGTGCGATTCCTGCCATGCGATCGCACGCAAGATAAGCGGATTCACGCCCTGGTACGAGGCCGCGGCGGTGAAACAGTCGGTGGCGCCCTGTGCCGGCGACGCCGCGACTGCGCAAACGCCGATGCAAATAGCGACATAGGCAGTGGAGCAAGCAAGCGGCCGGGGCAACAATTGGAATAACGGAGCCATCGCAGCGGACAGATCGATGATTTGACGGAACCAGTTCAGACACATGAAGACAGCACATCATACCGGGTCTCGCTGGCTTTCCGGGAACGTCCGGGTGATTTGTTCCGATTTTCCGACAGGCGGAACCCCTGCACGAACGAATGACGCCATTTGAGACGAAAAAATAGACGCGTCATCCGGCTGCAAGGGAGCATTGAAGCGGTGAGATGCTCGCGGTTCACGAAAAAACACATTAACTTATGGTAGGTTCTCGCATCGAGCGACCGGCCAGCGGCGTTGCGGCGTCTCGGCAATAGTGCTCGACCGACAATTTTCCGAGAAAAAATGTGTTGAAAACCTGCTAATGTTCCGCTGTTCGCCTGCTGCCGCTCTCATGGCATAGATCCATGTCGTGTGCAGTCGCCGTACTGCCCTTTGTTTCGCAGAGACGACGACAGGCTGGCGCCGATAAGGCAACGCATCGATGTGGTGCGTTTGCCTGATTCATTGTTTGGTTCGTCTGCCTGATTCGTCTGCCTGATTCGTTCGACCGCGACCGGTCTCCGCGCTGCATGTATTTGACTTTATGATCAATCACTATTGGACCGAGCGACCCAAACGGCGAGCGTTGGCCGCTGCGTTGCTGGTCGTTTCGCTCATGTCTTCCTCCGCCGCGTTCGCGGACGTGACGCTGAATTTTGTCAATGCCGATATCGAGCAGATCGCACGGGCGATTGGCGCTGCCACCAACCGGACGATCGTCGTGGACCCGCGGGTCAAAGGCCAACTGAGCCTGCAATCCGATCGGCCGGTCAGCGATAACGAAGCATTGAAGACACTGCAGGCGGCGTTGCGGATGCAGGGGTTCTCGTTGCTGGAAGACCACGGCATACTGAAAGTCGTGCCGGAAGCCGATGCGAAGACCCAGGGGGTGCCAACGTACGTCGGCAACCGGCCGCAGGCGCGCGGCGACCAGGTCGTCACGCAGGTATTCCAGTTGCATAACGAATCGGCGACCACGCTGTTGCCCGTCCTGCGACCGTTGATTTCGCCGAACAACACGGTGGCGGCCTATCCGAGCAACAACACCATCGTCGTCACCGATTATGCCGACAACATCCGGCGTATCGCGTCGATCATCGCCGGTGTGGACACGGTGGCAGGCTCTGACATCGAAGTGATGCAACTGCATAACGCGAACGCACAGGACGTGGCGGCAGAAGCGCAGAAGTTGTTGGATCCGTCGACGATCGGCAGTACCGATGCCTCTTTGAAGGTCAATGTCAGCACCGATAACCGGATCAACGCGGTCATCCTGCGGGCCAGCAATTCCGTCCGGATGACGATGGCGAAATCGCTGATCCAGAAGTTGGATGCGCCCACGACCGAACCGGGCAATATGCACGTGGTGTCGCTGCGAAATGCGGACGCGACCGAGATGGCGAAGACGTTGCGCGGCATGATGGGACAGTCGAGCGGTAGCGGATCTCACGCGAGCGGCAGCGGCCTGAGCAGTGCGAGCGATAGCCAGACCAGCAGCGGGCTATCGAACAGCAATGGCAGCCTGCCGCCATTGCCGACGGGGACCACCGGTTCGAGTGGTACGAGCGGCAGCAGTGGTTCATCCAGCTCGTACGGTGGAATCGGCGGCAGCGGCGGCGCGAGTGGCGGCAGAAGCGGCGATACGTCATCCAGCGACGACGATCAGGGTAGCGGCATGATCGTTGCCGACGCTGCCACGAATTCGTTGATCATCACGGCATCGGAACCGGTCTATCGCAATTTACGCAACGTGATCGCACAGCTCGATCAGCGCCGTGCGCAGATCTATATCGAGTCGCTGATCATGGAGGTGACGTCGACGAAGACCGGTAGCTTCGGTGTGCAATGGCAAGGCGGTGTGTCCTCGTCCAATGGTAACAATGCCATCGTCGGCAACAGCAATTTCGATACGTCGAGCAGCAACGGCATCTTCAATCTGACCGCAGCCGGTCTGGCGGCCACAAGCAGCAGTACGACATCGACGGCATTGAGTTCGATTGCCGATACGACACTGCAAAATGGCTTAAACATCGGTTTATTGCATCGCTTCGGCAGCATCCTGGGGCTGGGCGGCCTGTTACAGGCAGTATCGACGAATTCCGATGTCAACGTGCTCTCCACGCCTAATCTGGTGACGTTGGACAACCAGGAAGCGCGCATCATGGTCGGCGCGAATATTCCGATCGAACAGGGGTCGTACTCGACCGGCACGACATCGTCGACGAGTCTGGTCGCGTACAACACATACGACCGGAAAGACGTCGGTATCTTGTTGAATGTGCGCCCACAGATCAGTCAGAGCGGAACGATCAAACTGCAGATCTATCAGGAAGACTCGAACGCGGTGGCCGCGACCGCCACGCAAAGTGGGGGCTACACGATCAACAAGCGATCGGTGCAATCCACGGTGTTGGCCGACAATGGCGAAATCGTCGTGCTGGGCGGCTTGATGCAGGATGAGTACGACAACGCCAACTCGAAGATTCCATGGCTGGGCAATCTGCCGATCATCGGTGCGTTGTTCCGCAGCGAAAGCAAATCGCGCGCAAAGACGGATCTGATGATCTTTCTGCGACCGGTGATCATTCGCGACTCGGAGACACTGCGCGATATTTCGTTGAACCGCTACGATTACATGCGGGCGGAGTCGGCGAACTATAAGACGGATAATCGTGTCGTGAAGGAAAAGGACGTACCGGTGCCACCGCCCGCGGATCAAGGCAACGAACCGGGGCAAGTCAACGGGCTGTTCGACTGGAGTCGACGCCAACGAAGTGTGTCCGCGCCGGCGCTGTCGCCCAGTGTGCAGAATCAGCCGCCATTCATCCCGGACGAAGCACCTGCGGGCGCGACGGATGGACGACCGAGCGCGCCCGCGTCCGCTGCCGGAGCCACGGGTGCTATGGCGGTGCCGGTA
>CAWUJR010000365.1:0-4349 GCA_963922375.1 uncultured Robbsia sp. | reverse complement strand
CCCGGAAACCGCGTTGGCGCTACCGCTCGACGTGACCGTCCCCGCCCAGATCGCGGAGACGATCGCCCGCGCCCAGCAGAAATTCGGCCAGATCGACGTGCTCGTGAACAATGCCGGCTATGGCTATCTGGCTGCGATCGAGGAAGGCGAAGACGAGGCCGTACGTGCGATGTTCGAGACGAACGTGTTCGGTTTGATCGATGTGACGAAAGCCGTTCTGCCGCAAATGCGAAAGCAGCGCAACGGATTGATCGTCAACATCTCGTCCATCGGCGGTATCGCGAGCTTTGCCGCCACCGGGTATTACCACGCGACGAAATACGCGGTCGAAGGCCTGTCCGAGTCATTGGCGCTGGAGGTGAAGCCGCTCGGCATCGATGTATTGGTGGTCGAACCCGGCCCGTTCCGCACCAATTGGGCAGGGCCGTCGATCAAGCAATCGGCGATCCGTATCGACGACTATGATGCGACGGCCGGCGAACGACGTCGGCAAACCGAAGCGCGCAGTGGTAATCAGGCCGGCGACCCGGTGCGTGCGGCGCAGGCGATCATCGATGCCGCGCTGTCCGATACGCCGCCGCTGCGCTTGCTGCTCGGCAAGGCCGCGCTGGATCTTGCCCGTCAGAAGGTTGACCTATTGAAGCGCGACTTCGAGGGCTGGGCCAACACGACAATCGGGGCCGACTTCCCGCAATAGTGCGCAACACCGTAAAATAGAGAGCCATCGACCTGGTCGGCAGCGTGCAATGCAGTGCGCTTCAGCGCGCGGCGTACGTGCTGCACTACCATATGCCGACCGCCACGCATGCTGTAAGCGCCATATCGAACGCGTCTGCATCGCGCGGCGCTTCCCTAATGACTCTCTATAAGACGGATTGATGGCACATAATTGGCAATTTTTTCGCGCGGGCGGCGTCGACCAAGTCGCGATCCGCTCCGGCGCGGACCTCGCCCACTTGGGCGAACTCGATCAAAAACTTTGGGTCGCACTCGCCTGTCCCACACGCGGCGTCGAATTCGACCCGCGCACCCTCGATCTGATCGATACCGACAAAGACGGCCGCATCCGGCCGCCCGAACTGATCGAGGCCTGCCGATGGGCGGCCGAGCAATTCCACGACGAAGACGAGTTGATTCGCCCGGGCGATTCGATCGCGTTGTCGGCGATCGATTCAAGCGGCGAAACCGGCGCTGAGTTGTTGGTCGAAGCGCAGCGCATCCTCGAATTGCTCAACAAGCCGGCCGATGCGACGTTAACGCTCGAAGACGTCAGCGATCGCACCCGCTTGATCGCTGCGATGCGCTTCAATGGCGACGGCGTCATCACGGTCAAGACCCCGGACAACGAGACCTTGCAGCAGGTCGTGCAGAAGATCATCGACACCCAAGGCAGTGTGCAGGATCTGGGCGGCGAGCCGGGCATCAATCAAGACAAAACCGACGTTTTCTTCACGCATGCCACCGCGTTGCGCGATTGGCACGCGAAGATCGGTGGCGACGAGAATATCCAGCCGTTCGCCGATGCGACCGGTGCCGCAGCGCAAGCGCTCGAAGCAGTACGCGCGAAAATCGACGACTTCTTCGCGCGTTGCCGGCTGGCTGCTTACGATGAACGCGCCACCGATGAGATGAATCCGTCGCAAGACCGTTACAAAGACATTTCCACTCAGTCGCTGTCGCTCAAGTCCGCGGCGATCGCAGATCTGCCGTTGGCGCCTATTGCCGGCGGCAACGCGTTACCGCTGCTCGGTGATGCGGTCAATCCCGCGTGGGCGCAAGCGCTGCAGACGTTTCAGAAAGAGGCGGTGACGCTGCAATTCAACGCCGCGCAAACGACGTTGACTGAGGCTGAGTGGCTGGTGCTGCAAGCACGACTGGCCCCTTACCTGCAATGGCTCAGTACCCGCCCGACGACCAGTCTGGATGCGCTGTCGGTGGACGATATCGATAGCATCGCCAATAGCGACGCGCACGCGTCGATTACCGCATTGATCGACGAAGACAAGTCGATCGAGCCGAACAACGCTCGCATCGTCGATCTCGAACGCTTGCTGCGCTATAAGCGCGATTTGCTGCATCTGGTTCACAACTTCGTGTCGTTCAAAGAATTCTATCGCCGCGAAGGGGCGATCTTCGAAGCCGGCACGCTCTACCTGGATAGCCGCAGTTGCGATCTCACCGTGCCGGTTGCCGACATCGCGAAGCATTCCGCGCTTGCCGGCATGGCCAAAGCGTGTCTGGCGTACTGCGAATGCCGTCGCGACGGGCAGAAAATGACGATCGTGTCGGCGTTCACGGCGGGCAATACCGATTTCCTGTTCGTCGGTCGCAATGGCGTGTTTTATGACCGTCAGGGGAAGGACTGGGACGCGACCATCGTCAAGATGATCGACAATCCGACGAATGTGCGTCAGGCGTTCCTGTCACCGTACAAGAAGTTCATTCGTGCGATCGAGGAACAAGTCGCCAAACGTGCGGCCGCAAGCGATACCGCGGTGCAGTCCGACCTGAGCGCACTGGCCGGCGGCGTGGCCGCAACCGGTGCTAAAGGGAGTCCCGCCACGACGACGAGCGCGGCCACGAAAGTTGCCAGCAAAATCGATGTGGGCACCGTGGCCGCGCTGGGCGTGGCGCTGGGCAGCATCAGCGCGGTGCTCGTGGGTATATTCGGCAAATTCGTCGAGTTGGGCTGGTGGATTCCCGTCGCGTTGGTCGGCATCATGCTGGCCATTTCCGGTCCAAGCATGGCGGTCGCATGGCTGAAGCTGCGCGAGCGGAGCCTCGGTCCGATTCTGGACGCGAGTGGCTGGGCGACCAATGGTCAGATGAAGGTGAATGTCCGACTGGGCGGCCTGCTGTCGCAAACCGCTCATGTGCCGCTGGGGGCCAGGCCGTTGAAGGATCCGTACGCGGACAGCCATCGAGGGACGTACTTCTGGATCAGCGCGATCGTGCTGGCGATTCTGCTGGTATTCGCATGGCGCTTCAGTCTGGGCACCCGCTGGCTGCCGCCCGCCGTGCAGTATCCGGCGGTTGCCGCGAAGGTGAGTGCAGACATCCAGCACGCGGCGACAAGGAACGGGTAGGCACCAGTAGCCACCGGATGGGCACCGGGCAGAACCCGGTACTACCGGGTAGGAACAGCAAAGTCAGCGCGCTTTTTTCATCGCGCGTTCGGCTTGCTGATACGCCAGTTCGGCCATCAGTTCGGCCCAACTGGCCAGCAGCGACTCATCGTTCGACAGGAACAGCGGGTCGCGGATCCAGCCGCTTCCCTCGCCGCTTGGTGCTTCGGTGCGCCAGGACGTCTCGAAGATCCGCAGATCCTCGTCGTCCGCGCTACCTTGTGCGACCAATTCCGCGTGCGACGCCACGTTATGCACCGCGACCTCCGTGGTGGGCACTTGACGCAGCGTCGCGAGTACCTGCACAGCCTTACGAACGGCCGCCCCACGGGCTCCGGCCTGGATAAAGATAACCGTTTCCGGCAATGGCGATTCGCATATCAAGCGAAACAGGGTACTTTTGCAGCGCTCCGACAGGCTCATCACATGGCTCGAGTATTTGTTATGGTCATCACTTTACCGCAGCCGAATGGAGAGCGGACGCCGCGTAAAAAAGGCCTGATCGAATTATAGAACGCTTCGACAGATTTTCACTGCCAGTGTTGCGGCGGTGGCGGTGGCGGTGGCGGTGGCGGGGGTCATTGTAATAAAGCGCACGACGACCCGCCGGCGGAATGACGGCGACGGGGCTAGGTCCCGTTTCCCGTGGCGTCGCGTGTTTCCGGCATCGCCTTCCACACCACGAGGACCGCAAGCGCACCGATCGCCGCCAGCCCAAAGAACGCGGCCGAGCTACCGAAACGATCGGCGGCGAATCCGGCGACTGACGTGCTCAGCGTCGCCCCGATACCGGCTGCCAGCCCGAAGAAACCGATACAGAGGTTCTACCGCCCCTTCCCCCCTGCCACGTCGGCCGCGATCAGCGGCAACATCACCCCGAATACCGCCGCGCTCAGCCCATCGAATGCCTGAACCGGCACCAGCAAGTACGGGCTGCTCAAGCCGCTCACGGCCGCAAACAATAACGCACGAACCGGCAGCGCCGAAAAACCGAGTATCAGGATCGGTCGACGCCCCCATCGTTGCGACGACGTGCCGACCCACGGCGAAAGCGCCGCGACGATAATCTGCGGCACGACGATACAGGCGGCGATCACCAATTGCACGTGATCACCCATGCGCAACGTCACCTCGCCGGCTGCCAAATTCAGCATCGCCGCATTGGACAAATGGAACAGCACGATACAGACCGCAAACGTCAGTAGACGTCGGTCGCGCAACAAC
>CAWUJR010000364.1:0-4356 GCA_963922375.1 uncultured Robbsia sp. | reverse complement strand
GGGGAAAGCGCGGCGGGCAGCCTGTTGCAACGACGCCAATTGCGCCAGCGACGCGTGATCCAGGGCGCTGCTTGCAACCGCATCCGCCCGCTGCACATTGATGCGGACTTCCACTTTGCCGCGGGATAATACGCCCATCAGCATGTCGCGCAGCACCGGTTCGCACGCGCGTGCCTCGTCCGGCATCCGGAAGTGAAGGTCCAGAAACCGCGAGTTCACGGTTCTGAATTCGACCGCGACACTGGTCAAGCCCGCTGGCGGCGCGCCATCGGGCGCCGCGTCGGGCACCAGATCGCGGGTCGCACTGGCGTACCCTGTAATGCTAAAAATCATCTATGGTCCTGGCAATGTCAGTCCGATTTTGCTCCCCAACGGCCAGCGCGCCGCCGGCGCAACGTTATACCGTGGGGGCCGGCGCAACGTCGGCAGCCGCACGGGCTGGGCGACGGCCCTTGGCAGATGACGTCTCATCGTCTACAACGAGTGAGAGGCCAGATCGGTGAAAACGCAATTATCGCACTGATGGCGTCCTAGCCGGAATGACGACGTTCAGGCTGATAGCTGTACCGTTCGCTTGCAGGACTTTTTTTGAGCGCGTTTTTCAACACGTGTCCAGCGGAAGGCGGTCGGCGGTGGGCGGCGGCAGGGAAATTGGCGGCGCGGCGGATGCGCGCTTACCGTGCGGCCAATGGGCATTCGCTGCGCAGTAGATAGGCTTCTGCTGCGCGTCGACAGACCGGCTGCGTCGTATTTGGCGCTAAAATCCGGCCTGACGCCGTTATCGCCTCGTTATGGTAGCGCACAACACACGCAAGCAGCACATGCACGCTGCACCTTCTTTTACGCGGCGTTTTTGATTGGTTACGCCGATTGCTTTGTCGCCTTCTTCCGGAATCTTCCATGACCCCTTCCTCATCCGCACTCGTGCCCGCCTCGACTCTCACGCGTAGCGCCGGTCGTTCGGCCGACGAATTGCGTCCGGTCCATATCACCCGTGGTTATACCAAGCACGCGGAGGGCTCGGTATTGATCGAATTCGGCGACACCAAGGTGATCTGTACCGCCAGTGTCGTCGAGCGCGTGCCGGAATTTTTGCGGGGCCGCGGCGAAGGCTGGCTGACGGCCGAATACGGCATGTTGCCGCGGGCCACGCATACCCGGAGCGATCGTGAAGCCGCACGCGGCAAACAGACTGGCCGCACCCAGGAGATCCAGCGCCTGATCGGACGCGCATTGCGAGCGGTCTTCGATCTGCAGAAGCTCGGTGCACGCACCCTGCATATCGACTGCGACGTCATCCAGGCCGACGGCGGCACGCGCACCGCGAGTATCACCGGTGCCTTCATCGCGGCACATGACGCGGTGCGCGTGCTGCTGGACAGTGGACGCATAGAAGAATCGCCGATCACCGACTTTGTTGCCGCCATCTCCGTGGGCATGTATGACGGTCAACCGGTGCTGGACCTGGACTACGAGGAGGACTCGCAGTGCGACACTGACATGAATGTCGTCATGACCGGCAAGGGCCGTTTCATCGAGATTCAAGGCACCGCCGAGGGCGAAGCGTTCTCGCGTGAAGAAATGAACGGCCTGCTGGATCTTGCCCAAAGCGGCATCGAACAACTGGTCGCCGCGCAGCACGCGGCGCTGGAGCGTTCCCGTGGCTGATAGCAGAACCAGCGTATCGGCCGGGCCGTCTTCGTCGTCGTCGCCGTCCCGTCGACAACGCGTCGTGCTCGCGTCGAATAACGCTGGCAAATTGCGCGAATTCGCTGCGTTGCTGGACGCCGCGGGCATCGATCTGGTGCCGCAGGGAATGCTGGGTGTGAGCGAAGCGGACGAGCCGTTTGCCACCTTTGTCGAAAACGCATTGCAAAAAGCCCGTCATGCCGCACGCGCCACCGGCCTGCCAGCGCTGGCCGACGATTCCGGCCTCTGCGTACCGGCGTTGGGCGGCGCGCCGGGCGTGTATTCGGCGCGTTATGCGCAACGCGCGGGGGGAGAGAAATCGGACGCCGCGAACAATGCCCGGCTGCTGCGAGAGATCGGGTTGCACACAGACCGTCGCGCGTACTTTTATTGCGTACTGGTCCTGGTACGTCATGCCGACGACCCGCAGCCGGTCATCGCCGACGGACGCTGGGATGGCACGTTGCTGGATGCGCCGCGTGGCGGCAACGGGTTCGGCTACGACCCGCTGCTGTGGTTGAGCGAATTCGAGCGGAGTGCCGCCGAACTGGACGCTGCCGAAAAGAACGCCTGCAGTCATCGCGCGAAAGCGCTTACGACCTTGCTCGACAAGCTCGACCTGGTATCCCCTGGCCCATGAACACCACCAAACCCATCGTCATTCCGATTCATGCTGATAACAGCGCCAGCATCGGCGCCGATAGCGGCAGAGGCAACGGCAGCGCCGTTGACGACAGCGTCGTCAAAGCCTTCATGACACCGGGTAAGTTGCGCCTGACCGCGTTGCCGCCGTTGTCTTTGTATGTGCATTTTCCGTGGTGCGTACGCAAGTGCCCGTATTGCGACTTCAATTCGCATGAGTGGACGGGCAACGGCGACTTGCCGGAAAACGACTATCTGGATGCATTGCGCGCCGATCTGGAAAGCGCATTGCCGATGGTCTGGGGCCGCCGCGTCTACTCGATTTTTATCGGCGGCGGCACGCCCAGCCTGCTGTCTGCCGCAGGACTCGACCGATTGCTCAGTGACATCCGGGCATTGCTGCCGCTCGACCCGACAGCCGAAATCACGCTGGAAGCGAACCCGGGGACATTCGAAGCGGCCAAATTCGTGCAATACCGCCAGAGCGGTGTGAATCGCCTGTCGGTCGGGATTCAGAGCTTCAACGAGACGCACCTGACGGCGCTCGGTCGTATCCACGGCGCGACCGAAGCCCGGGCGGCGGCCGACCTTGCGGCGAACACGTTCGACAACTTCAATCTGGACATGATGTTCGCCCTGCCGGGCCAGCGTCTGGAAGACTGCCAGCGCGATATCGACACGGCGTTGTCCTACGCGCCGCCGCACCTCTCGCTGTATCACCTGACGCTCGAACCGAACACGCTGTTTCACAAGTTCCCACCGGCCTCGCTGCCGGACGACGACATCTCCGCCGATATGCAAGACTGGATCGACGACCGCATGGCAGGTGCCGGTTATCAGCACTACGAAGTCTCCGCGTTCGCGCAACCCGGACGACGGAGCGCGCACAACACGAATTATTGGGAATTTGGCGACTACCTGGGCATCGGTGCCGGCGCGCACGGCAAGTTGTCGTTCCCGGAAAAGATCGTGCGCGAAGTGCGCTATAAGCATCCAGCGACCTACATCGAGCAGGCCAAACGAGGCCAGGCCATTCAGGAAAGCACCAGCGTCGACACACACGATCTGCCGTTTGAATTCATGCTGAACGCGCTTCGTCTGAACGAAGGTTTTCCGGTTTATCGCTTCGTCGAGCGGACCGGACTGACGATGACATCGATCGAAGGTGCACTGCGCGAAGCCGAGCAACGCGGGTTGATCGTGCGCGATCACGAGCGTATTGCGCCCACGCTACGAGGGCGTCATTTCCTAAACGACCTTCAGGCGCTATTCCTGAAAAGCTAAACCGGGTACAATCGCGCCTTCGGAGGGCTGGCAGAGTGGTCGATTGCACCGGTCTTGAAAACCGGCAAGGCTTCGCGGTCTTCGTGGGTTCGAATCCCACGCCCTCCGCCATCACATGTGTCCTCCGGTCACTGCCTAGGCAGTGACCGACGCGTCGTCAGGCGAAGTTCTTGCTCGATACCCTCGATTCGCATCTTAGAAACCGCTTGACAGGGTTTCTGACAGCACGTAATCTGGCACTTGAAGTTTTCAAGAAGCTTGATTGCTGTTCATCATTTTCCGCCTTATCTCCGCGGTATTCGTTGTCCTCTCTCTTCCTTGATACTTCTTTCGCCCATTCAGGGCATTAGCTATTTTTACTTCAAGGATTCACCATGGATACCGGTATCGTCAAGTGGTTCAACGACAGCAAGGGTTTTGGCTTCATCACGCCGGACGCAGGCGGTGACGACCTGTTCGCGCATTTCTCGGAAATCCGCACGGAAGGCTTCAAGACCCTGGCTGAAAACCAAAAGGTTCAGTTCGAAACCAAGCAAGGCCCGAAGGGTCTGCAAGCTTCGAACATCTCGCCGCTGTAAGGCACCTGATGGCGATTCGCTTGGCGGCTTCGCATTGGTGAGGTCGTAAAGCGTCCGTTGAGCCTTGGCTCCGCAATGGCCACCCCTCGGGGTGGCCATTGTCATTTTAGCGGCAGGATGCGGCGGCCAGTGCCGATGGCAGCGTCGCCGCGGCGCTCGGCCC
>CAWUJR010000363.1:0-4357 GCA_963922375.1 uncultured Robbsia sp. | reverse complement strand
CAGGCTGAACAAGTCAGGCGAATTAGCGTCGGTCGTGTCGGGTGCGCGTGGTAAAATTCGCTCCGCAAAGCGTTCCAGGCAGTCGCCGCCTTCTCACGAAGGGGGAGGAAAGTCCGGACTCCACAGGGCAGGGTGATGGCTAACGGCCATCCGTGGCAACACGCGGAACAGGGCAACAGAAAGCAAACCGCCGATGGCCGTCGGACTTCGGTTCGATGGATCAGGTAAGGGTGAAACGGTGCGGTAAGAGCGCACCGCGGCTGCGGCAACGTATGCCGGCACGGTAACCTCCACTCGGAGCAATTCCAAATAGGCAGGCACGATGCTTTTCGAGGCGTCAGGACGGGGCCCCCGTTCGCCTGCGGGTAGGAAGCTTGAGCGCGTCAGCAATGACGCGTCTAGATGAATGACTGTCGCGCGCTTTCGGGCGCGAACAGAATCCGGCTTATCGGGACGCTTTGCCCCTCCTTTCAGCCATTTATTACCCTTCGACGATGTCGAAGCCATGCGTCAGCGTGGCGGTCTTGCCGATCATCACCGATGCCGAACAGTATTTGTCATGCGATAGATTGACCGCGCGCTCGACGGTCGATGGATTCAGATTGCGGCCGGTGACCGTGAACTGAAAATGAATCTTCGTGAACACCTTCGGGTCTTCGCTGGCGCGTTCGGCAACGAGCTTGACCGTGCAGCCCCGCACGTCCTGGCGGCTCTTTTGCAGGATCATCACGACGTCGTAAGCGGTGCAGCCGCCGGTGCCTAATAGGACCATTTCCATCGGGCGCGGTGCTAGATTACGGCCGCCACCTTCGGGGGCGCCGTCCATGGTGACCATGTGGCCGCTTCCGGTTTCCGCAGCGAACGACATGCCGCCCGGGCCCATCCAACTGATCTTGCATTCCATAATTTGCTCCTCTAAGACGCGCATTCTACCGTCAGCGCATGCAGTCGTGCTGTACGCGCTGTCACGTTGACGCGGCCAAGTCGCTTTACTTGGTTGCCAAAACCCTGTTATAGTGTTGAGCTTTTCCGACTCATGCCCGGCGGAAAAGAACAGGGAGAGCCTGCATCAGGCCGCAAGTCGACACATCGATGTCGTCAAGCAAGGCCGGCTCAGTCGTATCGAGCTTCAATAAGCAGGACAGCAATGCAGACGGTCGTAGGGAAATAAGTCTTAGATAAATTTCCGCACGGTCGATGCAGCAGCAAAGTAGGGCAGGCAAATTTTTGGATCAGTCATGAAGACATTTTCTGCAAAAGCCCAAGAGGTTGTGCACGAATGGTACGTGATTGACGCGACGGATAAAGTTCTCGGCCGTGTCGCCAGCGAAGTGGCACGCCGCTTGCGCGGTAAGCACAAGCCTGAATTTACTCCTCACGTCGACACTGGCGATTTCATCGTCATCATCAACGCCGGCAAGCTCAAAGTAACCGGCAAGAAGTCGACCGACAAGAAGTACTTCCGCCACACCGGTTATCCGGGCGGGATCTACGAGACGACGTTCGGCAAGATGCAAGATCGTTTCCCGGGCCGTGCGCTCGAGAAGGCAGTCAAGGGGATGCTCCCGAAGGGTCCGCTCGGCTACGCCATGATCAAGAAGCTCAAGGTCTATGCCGAGGGCACGCATCCGCATTCGGCTCAACAGCCGAAAGCGCTCGAGATCTAAGGAGCCTATACCGTGATCGGAAATTGGAACAATGGCACTGGCCGCCGCAAGAGTGCAGTGGCTCGCGTTTTCCTGAAGGCTGGTAAGGGCGACATCATCGTCAACGGCAAGCCTATCGCCGAGTACTTCTCGCGCGAGACGTCGCTGATGATCGTGCGTCAACCGCTGGAACTGACCAACAATGTCGGCACGTTCGACATCAAGGTCAACGTGTCCGGCGGCGGTGAAACGGGTCAAGCCGGCGCAGTGCGCCACGGCATCACCCGTGCACTGCTGGACTACGACGTGACGCTGAAGCCGGGTCTGAAGCAAGCCGGCTACGTGACGCGTGACGCGCGTGAAGTCGAACGTAAGAAGGTCGGCTTCCACAAGGCACGTAAGCGCAAGCAGTTCTCGAAGCGTTAATCCTTCCGGATTATGCTTCGACGGCGCTCCTCTTTTTCGGAGGGGAGACGCCCCGGCAACGGAAGCGATGCGGGTTCGGGCGTTTGTCGGATTTCTCCAACGCTTTTGTTGTCGTTCAAAAACGCCGTCGGCTTGGTCCGACGGCGTTTTTGCTTATGAATGCCTGTCGTTTCGCCGATAATTCGCGTCGCTGGGCCAAGGGTCCCAAACACGGGATATCCCTGACGCCAATGGGTGTAAGCCGCATTGTCAGGCTAGGACTACAATAGCGGCAAAGTCGTTTCTCTGGAGAGATCAATGAATGCTGTGACCGATGTTGCTGTAACCGATGCCGCAACCACCGCAATGCCGTCCTTTCTGGTCTTTACCGACAGCGCGGCCGACAAGGTGAAGGAACTGATCGAAGAAGAAGGCAACCCGGCGTTGAAGCTGCGCGTATTTGTACAGGGTGGCGGTTGCTCGGGCTTCCAGTACGGTTTCACGTTCGATGAAGAAGTGAACGAAGACGACACCGTTATGGACAAGAACGGCGTTCAACTACTGATCGATTCGATGAGCTATCAGTATCTGGTGGGCGCAGAGATCGACTATAAGGATGACTTGAACGGTGCTCAGTTCGTGATCAAGAATCCGAACGCCACGACCACCTGCGGCTGCGGCTCGTCGTTCTCGGCGTAAAGAAGCGCGCCTGGCGGGTCTGCGGGCGACCGGCCAACGCGCTGCGCTGACTCAATTCTTCTGGGCTCGCGCCACCCAAGACTTTGCCGATCGCTTCCGCAGTTACTTCGGATAGAGCGCGCCCAATACGCGCGGCCCCGCTGCGCCGGTGACCGCCGGCAGATTCCCGGGCAATCGATCGGTAAAGCGCATCGCGAGCCAGGCGAAGGCGAGTGCTTCCACTTGTTGATGATCGATGCCGAGCGCATCGGTGCTCACGACACGGACGCGGAGCGGAATGCCCGTTGCCATTGTCGTCGTCGCCGCGCGGGGCCGGTCATCCGCAAGCGCGTCGCCAGCCGGATCCATTCTCCTATTCAATCGCTGCTCGAGCATGTCGAGCAATACCGGGTTGCGCGCACCGCCGCCACAGACGTAGACCGTCGCGCAGTTCGGCGCATGGCGCCGGACGTCGTTCGCAATGGTCTGCGCGCTCAATGCGGTCAGTGTGGCCTGTACGTCTTCTGCCGACAGCCTGTCCGAGCTCACCGATCGGAACGCGGCGAGTTGACGATCGAGCCAGTCCGGATTGAATAGATCCCGTCCTGTGCTTTTCGGCACGCTTTGACCGAAAAACGGTTCCTTCAGCAAGGTCGCAAGCAACGCTTCGTTGATGCGACCGCTCGCCGCCAAACGGCCGTCCTGGTCGTAGGGCATGCCGAGTGTCTGCCCTGCCCAGTGGTCAAGGAGCACGTTTCCCGGACCGCAGTCGAATCCGCTTGCCGCCTGCTGACCGTGCAGTATCGACACATTGCTGATACCGCCGATATTGCAGATCACGCGGGTCTCGCCGGGCGCGCCGAACACCATCGCATGAAACGCAGGCACCAACGGCGCACCTTGACCGCCGGCGGCGAGGTCGCGACTGCGGAAGTCCGCAATCACATCGATGCCGGACAGTTCGGCCAGCCGTGACGGATCGTTCGTCTGGCGCGTCCATCCCGCTTCCGGTCGATGGCGAATGGTTTGCCCATGTACGCCAACAGCGGATATCTGCGCGGGCTTCATCCCGGCGTGCGCGAGCAACGCAGTACAACATTGCGCATAGACGGCGGCCAGGCGTTGCGCAGCGTCGGCCTCCCGTGCAATCTCGTTGTTGCCGGGTGCCTGCAACGCAAACAGCATGCTGCGCAGCGCGTCGTCGAACGGGACGGTCGCACTGGCCTGGATCACCGGCAGACCACCGGCCGGGAAGCTGGCGATCACGCCATCGACACCGTCCATGCTGGTACCCGACATCAATCCGATAAAAAACCGTTGCACATTGCCCTCGGTAGAAAAGCGTGTGACGCGTTAAAAAGCGTGGGCGCTTGATGCGCCACAATAAGGCAGGCGAATTCGCCATGCAATCCAGCGCGAAGCGGGTCGTCCAGCGAATACCAGGCGGAGTGCCAAGCGGTATCCCCTCACGGGGCGTTCAGCCCGATAAACGACGATGGTAGCCTAAATCGAACGCGAATTTAGTGTCGAATTTGGATGCAAGCGGTGCGCCAACAGCAGGCGAACCGAGCGCCAGCCGAGCGCCAACCGGGCGCCAACCGAGCGCCAACCGAGCGCCAACCGAGCGC
>CAWUJR010000362.1:0-4361 GCA_963922375.1 uncultured Robbsia sp. | reverse complement strand
GCAGCAGGCCTGGCCGCCGTCGCGATTGCCGCGCCAAAGGCGAAACTGGGCTATCTGGCCTGGAGCGCCAGTACCGAATACAACCAGTTGGTCAGCGTGGGCGCGCAGGCAGTCGCGAATGCGTATGGGATGAATTATGCGTTCTTCGATGGACAGATCAGCAGCGAGCGGCAGGTCAACCAGTTCGAGTCGTTGACAACCGAACATGCGACCGGCGGCTTTTTCAACATCCTGGACGGCAGCTCGCTGAAACGGGTGTCGCAGTTGGCAAATCAGACGCAAACGTATTTCGGTGCGGTGTGGGCGCTGCTGGAATGGTTCACGCCGTACGAGGCAGGCGATTACTTCACGCTGTTCGCGGTGCCTGAGGAAGACAAGGCGCATCAGGGTGTGAGCGAAGCGTTGCTGCAGGCCGTCATGAACAAAGCGGGCCCGGGCGGCGGGAAGGTGGCTGCGCTGACCGGTACGCCGGGCAACTGGTGCGAAAACGCGCGTAATCGCGGTCGCACGGAAGCACTGAAGGCCTTTCCGAAGATTCAGTTGGTGAGAACGCTGCCGGGCAAATGGCTGCGCGACGATTCATTGCGTGCCACGCAGGATTTGCTGACCCGGCATCCGGATCTGCTGGGCATCATCACACAGAACGACGACGAGGCACAGGGCGCGATCGCCGCGATCAAGCAGGCAGGATTGAAGCCCGGCGTGGATGTGTTCGTTGCGGGCGCGGATGGCACCTCATTGGGGGCGCGATCGATCTCGCGCGGCGAGCAAGTGTCCACCAGCGGCAGCAGTCCGGTCTATACCGGTGCGTTGTTCGCGTCGCGGATCTATGACGTGTCGCGTGGCTGGAAGCCGCGCGCCGCAGAACGCATGCAGTATTGGCGATCGACGGTTGTGACGAAGCAAAACATCCATGGCTATCTCGACCGTTATGTCGATAACAAGGGCGTCGAACCGTTCGACTACAAGAAACTGTCGAAGGTGTTGTCGCCGAACGATTGGGATCCACAAGCCGATGTATTCCCGATCGACATCGATCATCACTGGCAGGATTCGCCGAAGCCAGCGGGCTTTGTTTATCCGAGGGCCTATCTGGATGCGCGCCAAAATGGAGAATGGCAAAAGGTGACGCAGGAGTATGCTGCGCATTACAAGATCAAGTTCGACGGACCGTCGCCGAACAAGAAAGCGTAATTTTCCTACCGCCTACCGCCTACCGCCTACCGCCGCTGCGGTCCGACGTCGCCGTCGACGCGGACCGCCGAAGTCACCGTGTCCGGTGACTGAATGCGCCACGGTACTTCGCTGCCGGATGTCGGGCGTTCAGGCGCGCTCCGCGTCCGGCGAACAGTTTCTCCCGCAGTGTGCCGTCGGCGTATTCGCGCTGCGCCAGTCCGCGGTCCTGTAATACGGGAATCACTTCGTCGATGAACGCGGCAAACGAATGCGGCGTGCGATGGTAGATGACATTGATGCCGTCCACGCCAGCTGCTTGCCAGGTCGCCAACTGATCGGCGATGGATTCCGGGGTGCCGACGATTCTGCCACTGGCCGCATACGCCGAAATCAAACTTCGCACGGTTGGGCGTTCGCCGGGATGCGCTTCCTCGAAGAAGCGGATCAGACCCTGCACCCCATCGATTTTAAGATCGTCGATCGGGCGGTCCGGTTCGAGCAAGCCGAGATCCACTCCCAGGTCCCGGCTGATGTGCGCGGCGAGTCCATCGATGCTGATGTCTTCGTCCAGATCGCGGGCAAGGCGGCGCGCTTCGTCTTCGGTGCTGCCCACGACGAAAGACATCCCTTGAATGAACAGCAGATCGTCGGCGTCGCGTCCGGCCGCTTGTACCAACCCTCGAACCTGCTGCGTCAGCTTCGCCGCGCCTTCCGGCGTCTGGCTGGCGATGAAGGTGCCTTCCGCGTGCGTTGCCGCCAGCCCGCGACCAGCGGTGGATGCCCCCGCCTGATACAGCACCGGCACGCGCTGCGGCGACGGCACGGTCAGGTGTGGGCCCAACACCTTATAGCGTTTACCTTCGTGATGGATACGGTGTACTTTCTCGGGGTCTGCATACACGCCTTTGATCTTGTCGACGATCAGCGCATCCTCGTCCCACGATCCTTCCCAGAGCTTGTACACCACATCTAGATATTCATGCGCCCATTCATATCGCTCTTCATGCGGAACGATGCGATCGAAGCCAAAATTCTGGGCAGCATTGTGACTGACGCTCGTGACGATATTCCAACCGATTCGTCCTTTGCTCAGGTGATCCAGCGTGGACACACGGCGAGCGAAACTGAACGGATGGTCCTGCAGAATGGAGCTGGTGAACGTCAGGCCGAGGTGCTGCGTCGCGTGTACGAGGGACGCGATCAACGTACTTGAGTCGTTGATCGGTATCTGCACCGCCTCCTGAATATAGGTGTTCCAATCGCCGCGATACGACGGGTCCACGCCGATCACGTCCGCGACGAACAGCGAATCGAATTTGCCTCTTTCGAGCAATTGAGCGAGTTCGACCCAGGTTTGCAGATCGTTGAATTCGGTCTGACGCGTATCTGGACGTCGCCATAAGCCATGGAAGACATGGGAAACGGCGTTCATCGAGAAGCCGTTGAAGATCAAGCGTTGGGGCATGGTAAAGGCCGGAAGAAGCGCAACGGGAGCGTTGCCACGAATAAGGAAGCGAGGCTCGACCACCTTACACGCCCGCTTACCGATCGTGAAATAACCGATCCCGATAAAGATATCTACGGGCGGTGTCCCGAATGCGCTTAGATCACTTTGTGCAGTGTCCGTGCCACCGTCTTCGCGATCGCGGGTCCGAATAGCAGGATGAACAGAAAACGCGCGATTTGCATCGCCATGACGAACGCCATATCGACATGTGACGACGCGGCGATGATAGCGACCGAGTCTGCGCCGCCCGGACTCATCGCAAGGTAAGCCGTGAGCGGGTCGACATGCGCGACCTTGACAAGGATCGCGGCAAATCCGCCGCAGAGCGCAACCAGCGATAGAATCGCACCCAGCACACGCGGCAGGGCGCTCCATGCTGCCGACACGATTTTCCGTGTAAAGCGCAAACCGATGCCCCAGGCGACGAGCGCATAACTGATCGCCAGCAGCGCGTAGGGCAGGTCGAGTTTGATCACGCCGCTGTCTTCTAAAACGACGCCGATGACCATCGGGACCAGCAGCGCGCCGGCCGGGACGCGGAAGCGCCGGGCCAAAACGACCCCTATCGCAGCGACCAACAAGGTTTCGGCGAAACCGGTCCATGCGATCGTGCCGATCCAGACGGGATGCGTGGATTGCATCGCTGCGTTGCCGCTATCGGGCGACGCCCAGACACGGGATACGACAGACGCGCATAGCGCGACGGTCACGACCCGCAGATACTGCATGAACGCGACCAATCGCACGTCGGCACCAAACGACTCGGCCATCAGCGTCATGGCGGTGGCGGCACCGGGGAACGACCCCCATAGTGCGGCGCTTCCCGGTAACACTTGCCAGCGAGTGAGCAGATAGCCGAGCACACAACTGACGAATAGTACGGACAACACACCGGTTGCAAAAATCGGCCAGCGATGCCCCATCTCAGTGAAAAGTGAGAGCGGAATATGCTGCGCGATCATGCAGCCGACGATGGCCTGCGCGAATGCAAAGGGCGTCTTTGGAATCTGCACGCGCGCGTCGGATGCGGCGAGCGCGATCGCTGCGACCATCGGTCCGAGTAGCAGCGCGGCCAAGATGCGAAGTGACAGGAACAGCGACGCGAAGACGAGCGACAATATGATCAGCAGCAGCCATTGCGTTCCCAGATGCCGCATCGGGCCGCGCGATGGCGATACAGGCGGTGCGCTCATCAACGACCGCCCGTCAGGCCGCAGACAGAACGATGTCGGCACGCTGCATCACGCGGGAGATACGTGGGAAGATTTTTTCGATTGCCATCGTGTGCATTTCTGCGGACATCGTCGCACACAGGTCTTCGGCGACGACCACATCGTAGCCATGCTCCCAAGCGTGACGTACCGTGGATTCAACGCCGAAATTGGTTGCAATGCCACCGAGCACGATGGTTTTGATCCCACGACGACGCAGTTGCAAATCCAGATCGGTACCGAAGAACGCGCCCCAGTTGCGCTTGGTAACGACCAGATCGGTCGGCTGAACCAGACCATCGGCCAGAGTGCTCCAGGATTCCGGTAGACCGCCGGGTGGCAATTGCATCGGTGCGTCGACGTTTTGCGGTGGCAGATCGCCGCCGTCGGCAGAGAAGGCGACGCGCACGAGCACGACGGTGGCGGCGTGCTGGCGAAACGTCTGCGCGAAAGCGCTGGCGGCAACC
>CAWUJR010000361.1:0-4389 GCA_963922375.1 uncultured Robbsia sp. | reverse complement strand
GTCAGCGCGACCGAAGCCGCGGCCGGCCCCAAGGCCGTGCCGGGCACCACCGCCGCCATCCCTGCCAGCGGTGCGACGATTGCCAGCAATCGTGTAAGCGTTGCCGAAACCGGCCCGGAAAGCCGCCTGTCATTCTACGAGCCGATGTATTTTGGCGTTGGGCATAACGGCCACACCACTGCGCGCTTCCAGCTGAGCTTCAAATACCGAATCGTGACGCCGGAGGACCCGCGCTCAAAGAGCCTGCTCGACAATCTGTACTTCGGTTACACGCAGGTATCGCTGTGGGATCTGACCGCGGAGTCGAAGCCATTTCGCGACACCAGTTATAAGCCGTCGTTGTTTTACTATCTCCCGGACACAGGCTTGCGTAGTCGTTGGTTCGACTCGCTGGGCGTACAGGCGGGGATCGAACACGAGTCCAATGGCCAGGCAGGCTCGACCTCGCGCAGTATCAACATTGCGTATGTCGAGCCGATCGTCCACTTCACTGCGCCCATGTCGACGCAGTTGACGATTGCACCGAAGGTTTACTACTACCTGCAAAAGGACGAAAATCCGGACATTGCTGCGTATCGTGGTTACATGGACCTGCAGATTCGCTATGGACGACCGGACGGTCTGGAACTGTTCACCACGCTGCGTAAGGGCACCCATGCGCTCAACGGCAGCATCGATGCGCAACTGACTTATCCGATTCAGAAACTGCTCGGCAGCGGCGCGTTGGGGGGCTATGTATGGGTCGGCTATTTCAATGGCTATGGCCAGACGTTGCTTGACTACGATACCCGTCAGCATTGGAACGTGCGCATCGGCTATAGCATTTATCGCTGACACCGCGGCAACCGAGTGTAGTCGGCTGCAGTCCGCGATGATAGCGGACGGCCGCCAACGCGCATACTCACTTTTCGCCCCCGCTTCGGCCTCGCGTCTCGCCCGTGCCGAAGCGGGGGCCTTTCACTTTTTCCGATTCGATCCTATGCCAGATTTTCCGTCCGACCCCAGCACGTTGCCGGACCGCGAGCAGCCTGTTTCCGAGCTGCACAAGTTGCCGGACAGCCCGTGCATCGGCATTTGCTCGACCTTATTCGACGACGTATGCCAGGGATGTGGGCGCACGGCAGTCGAAGTGAGTAATTGGGTATTTTTGAGCGACGAAGAAAAACTGAGCGTCTGGCGACGCATTACCGCAGAGGGCACTGCGGTGCGCTTCGTGCGGGGCCCCCAAGGTTGACCTGGCGTATGCCCAGTGGCCATCGATCGGTGTCGATCGATGCAGAGGCCCGACGAAAATCCGACGGCAGACCGGCAAGCGGCCCGGTAAAGAACGAGCGGCCAGTCCGCCGCTAAGCGGCACGGCTATGCGATCAGGGGGTGTCGCGTCGCGCGAACGCGACTTAGTGGATACCCTGCGAGCGCAGGTAATCCTCATACGTGCCGTGGTAATCGACCACCGTCCCGTCGGTGCGAATTTCGATGATGCGCTGCGCGAGCGTGCTGACGAACTCCCGATCGTGCGAGACGAAGACCAGGGTGCCCGGGAAGCGGTCCAACGCCGCCTGCAACGATTCGATCGACTCCATATCCATATGGTTCGTCGGCTCGTCCATGAACAGTACGTTATGGCGTCCGAGCATCAGCTTGCCCCAGATCATCCGGCCCTTCTCACCACCGGAGAGCACCCTGACCGACTTCTTGATATCGTCCGCGCCAAACAGCAAACGCCCCAAGGTCCCGCGCAGCACTTGGTCGTCGTCGCCTTCCTGTGCGTACTGGCTGATCCAGTCGGTCAACTGCAAGTCTTTCGGGAACGATTCGTTCGTATCCTGCGGCATGTAACCGACGCTGGCGTTCTCCGCCCACTTGATCGCGCCCGTATCCGGCGTGACCTCGCCCAGCAACGTGCGCAACAACGTCGTCTTGCCCGCACCGTTTTCGCCGATGATCGCGACCTTTTCGCCGGCCTGCACGGTCAGGTTCACGTGATCGAAGATCGTACGGTCATACCGCTTCGAAAACTTCTCGCCTGTGACGGCCAGATTATGGAGCTTCTTGTCGAATTCGAAACGGATGAACGGATTCTGCCGCGACGACGGCTTGATGTCCTCGACCTTGATCTTGTCGATTTGCTTGCGTCGGCTGGTGGCCTGGCTCGCCTTCGACTTATTGGCCGAGAACCGGCGAACGAATTCCTGTAGCTCGGCGATCTTTTCCTTCGCGCGGGCGTTGTTCGCGTACAGTTGTTCGCGCGCGGCGGTGGACGCCTGCATATAGTCGTCGTAGTTGCCCGGATACACCTTCAACGTGCCGTAGTCCATATCGGCCATGTGCGTGCACACCTGATTCAGGAAGTGTCGATCATGGGAGATGATGATCATCGTCGAATTACGCTGATTCAGCACGTCCTCGAGCCAGCGGATCGCATTGATGTCCAGGTTATTCGTCGGCTCGTCGAGCAGCAGCACGTCAGGATTCGAGAACAGCGCCTGCGCCAGCAACACCCGCAGCTTCCAGCCCGGTGCGACCTCGCTCATCGGGCCATTATGTTGCTCGATCGGCACGCTCACACCCAGCAACAGCTCGCCGGCACGCGCTTCGGCAGTGTAGCCGTCGTACTCTGCAAACTTCGCTTCCAGTTCGGCCGCGCGCATATAGTCGTCGTCGGTCGCTTCCGGATTCGCGTAGATCGCGTCGCGCTCGCTCATCGCCTGCCACATTTCGGTATGACCCATCATCACGACGTCGAGTACGCGCAACGATTCATAACCGAACTGGTTTTGCGACAGCTTACCCAAGCGGATGTTCGGCTCGAGCGACACGTTGCCGGACGTCGGTTCGAGATCACCGCCGAGAATTTTCATGAACGTCGATTTACCGCAGCCGTTTGCGCCGATCAGGCCGTAACGGTTGCCCTCTCCGAACTTGACCGAGATGTTCTCGAACAAGGGCTTGGGGCCGAACTGCATGGTGATGTTGGCGGTGGACAGCACAGGAGATCTCTATTCTGAACGGCCGGGGGGCGGCCGCTGGCCAGACGGCCAGACAATGGACAATCGTGTATTCTACCATTGTCGTGCCAAGAGATCACGGATCGATGACCACGTGACGCGCATGCGAGCGGACGCATCAGTCAGCGAGCGAGCGACTGGCGGCCCTAGGTCGATAACATCGGATAGCCGGACATCGTCAGCGCAAACCCTTCGGCACCGGATACCAGGCGGGCGTGGGCCCCCACCGGCAATGTCAGCATGTTCTCGACGTGACCGAACTGCAGCCCGCGAATGACCGGCACGCCGGACACGCGCGAGATCTGCTCGGCGACCGAATCGAGCGTGAAACCGTTGTTGTATTCCAGCGCTGACGATTCTGAAAAGATCCCCATGACGATCGCCTGCTGTTTTTGCAGAATACCGGCCAGTTGCAGCTGATACAGCATGCGCTCGGTCCGAAACGGCTGCTCGTTGATGTCTTCGATGAATAAGATGCCACCATCGATATCCGGCAGAAACGGCGTGCCCACCAACGCCGCGAGCATGGCCAGATTGCCGCCCCAGAGCGTGCCTTCGACATCGACTGTCGGCTGGTCGGGCAACGTGCCGGTGACCGTGTAGGTTGGCGACTGGATGATCTGCCAGAAATGCGACATCGTGAACCCGCTGGATTGCGGTTGACCGACATTGCTGGCGAGCATCGGGCCGCCGAACGTGACGAGCTTTGATTGAGACAGCAACGCCATTTGAATCGCCGTGAAGTCGCTGTAACCGACGATAACGGTGGATTTGCCGGTCAACTGTCGCTGCATGCCGGCATAGTCGAGACCATGCAGCAGCCGATGCGCGCCGTAGCCGCCGCGCACGGCCATGACGATATCCGGCGTCGGCCGGGACGCATCGGCCAGGTCGTTCAAATCGGCGGCGCGCTCGTTGTCGGTACCGGCGAAACGTTCGAAACGCCGCTCGGTGGCCGCGATATTGTCGACGGTATGCCCCTCCTCTTGCAGGCGTTCGACGCCCCGCTTTGCATTGACAGGGTTGTCAGGATAACCTGACGGTGCAACCAGGCGGATCAAACGCGGTTTGACAGAGGAAGAAAACGTCATTGCTTCATCGACTCAACGAAGAGAATAGGATGGACAGTAAAACGCGATACCGCGCGGGACGGCACGATTGCGCGCGGTATCGCGCACTGAAGGTCGACACCCGCAAGCGTCTCGTCTACAAAGGCGGCGACAACACCCGCGCCTTCGCTGCCTGCCGTCGCTCGGCAAAGAACGCGCGCAGACGCGTCGCGCATTCGTGTTCCATCACGCCAGCGGTAACGCTCGCGTGATGATTCAGCCGCGGCTGCGCAAACAGATCGATGACACTGCCGGCCGCGCCGGTCTTCGGG
>CAWUJR010000360.1:0-4390 GCA_963922375.1 uncultured Robbsia sp. | reverse complement strand
CCGCCTCGCTGAGGACGTGTGGGCGAAGCGCGTCGCGGATGCCGCCACCGTCGGCACGGAAGCGCTGGAAGCGCCGAGTGAGCCGGTTGGAAGCGACGCGCTCACATCCAGCAATGGATGGCCGGCACGTACGGCAAAGCAAAGCCGCTCATTGCCGAGCGGCGTGAAAGTGAAGATATCGCGCTTTCCGATGGCGACTTCACGCGCAACGGCCAGATCGATCTGGCCGCGTTCGAGCAATTCGATCAACTGATCCGTCGTGTCACCCATGATGCGGATGCGAAGCCGTGGATGCCGCATCTTGATATCCGACACCGCCTGCATGACCAGATCCGGGGCGGCACCCATGATCGCGCCGATGGCCAGTTCGCCGAAGCCCCCTTGTTGCAGCGCCGCCAGATCGTCGGCAAAGCGATCCAGACCCGACAGCGCATTACGGGCGAAGCGCACCGCTTCGTTGCCGAGTTCGTTTGGGCGCATGCCGCGGTTCATCCGCTCGAACAATTCGCAGCCGAACATCGATTCAATCTCTCGCAGCATCCGGGTAATTCCGGGTTGCGAAATATGTAATAGCTCTGCAGTACGGTGCAAATTCCCGCTATTGCCCAGCGTCACCAGCATCAATAAATGCTTGTAGCGCAGCCGGTTGAACAATGTATGTCTCGATACGCTTGTATTCATTATGTTTTTTGCCCACGGATAACCACAGGGTATCAGAACAGCCGATTTCGTGATTGGCTTCGCACCGCGCAGCGGGCATACAGTATCGGCAAGCAGCATGCAACGCCAATAAAAAAAGCATAGAAGAAGCAGGAGACAAACGATGAACTCGCAGGAAGCGGCACTCGCCGCAATGATGCCGCGCGTACTGCGCCGGCTGATGCCCTTGCTGTTGTTGATGTATGTGATGGCGTTCCTCGATCGGGCGAACGTCGGATTTGCGAAAAGCGCATTCCAGGCAGACACCGGGATCTCGGACGGCGCTTACGCATTCGGTGCGGGCGTCTTTTTCGTCGGCTATGCGCTGCTGGAGATTCCGAGCAATCTCATCATGCGCAAGGTGGGCGCGCGCTTGTGGATGTGCCGGATCATGGTGACCTGGGGGCTGCTCTCCGCTGCCATGATGTTTGCGCGCGGCGAGACGTCTTTCTATCTGCTTCGATTTGCATTAGGAATGGCAGAGGCCGGTTTCTTTCCCGGTGTGATCCTCTATCTGACGTACTGGTTTCCGGAGCGCGAGCGCGGCCGCGCATTAGGCTTTTTCTACTTCGGTGCGCCTATCGCCTTTATCGTCGGCAGCCCGCTCTCGGGATTCTTGCTCGAACTGCACGGCGTCGCCGGGCTGAAGGGATGGCAATGGTTGTTTTTGATTGAAGGCACGCTCGCAAGCCTGGTCGGCATCCTGGCGTTCTTTTATCTCGACAATCGGCCGGCCGACGCAACGTGGCTGAGCACCGACGAGCGCCGAACGTTGAGCCAAGTGCTCGCGGCGGAAGATGCCGACAAGTCGGCGCACGGTCCGATAGGGTTTCGAGGCGCATTGCTCGATCCAGCCGTTTGGTATCTGTGCGCGATCTACCTGCTGATCCAGGCGAGTGTCTATGGCGTCGTGTTTTATCTGCCGACGCAGGTCGCACATCTGATGGGGCGCAAGGTCGGCCTGGATGTCGGCATGGTGTCGGCGGTGCCTTGGATATGTGCGTTGGTGGCGGCCTATGCGGTGCCGGCGATCTCGGACCGCTATCGCGAGCGGCGGCTGACCGCAGCGATCACGCTCGCAATCAGCGGCATGGGTATCGCGGTGTCGGTCGCGGCAAGTACGCCGTCGATCGCGCTGGTCGCGCTTTGTTTTGCCGCATCCGGCTTCATCGCGGTGCAGCCGGTCTTCTGGACCTTGCCGTCTTCCTACCTGTCGGGGGCGGCGGCTGCGGCCAGCTTTGCGTTGATCAATGCGTGCGGCGCGGCCGGTGGTTTTATCGCACCCAATCTCAAACATCTTGCCGAGGTGGGATTTCACTCACCCTCGGCGGGACTCTATCTGCTCTCCGGCACGACGTTGCTGGCGGCACTGATGATCGTCTGCCTGCGTTATGTCGTTGGCAATCGTATGGTTTCTTCCCTCTCTGGAGTTTTTCGATGAGCATTTCCACCCAAGCGCCCTCCGCGGTGCCCTCGATGCCAACCATCAAGCACGTTCGGGCTTTCGTGGTTCGCGGCGGCGGTGCCGACTATCACGACCAAGGCGATGGGCACTGGATCGACGACCACATCTCTACGCCGATGGGACGGTATCCGGAATATCGGCAAAGTCGCCAGAGTTTCGGGATCAATGTGCTGGGCACGTTGGTCGTCGAAGTGGAAGCGAGCGATGGCACTGTCGGGTTCGCGGTGACGACCGGCGGCGAGTTGGGCGCCTTCATTGTCGAGAAGCACCTCGCCCGTTTCATCGAGGGCGCGAAGGTCACCGACGTCGAAAAAATATGGGACCAGATGTACTTTGGCACGCTGTACTACGGTCGAAAAGGCATCGTGCTCAATACGATCTCTGGTGTCGATCTGGCGCTGTGGGATCTGCTCGGGAAAGTACGGGGCGAGCCGGTGCATCAGTTACTCGGCGGTGCGGTGCGCGACGAACTGCAGTTCTATGCGACGGGTGCCCGTCCGGACCTGGCAAAGGACATGGGTTTCATCGGCGGTAAACTGCCGTTACAGCACGGTCCGAGCGAGGGCGAAGCCGGTTTTGCGAAGAATATGGAAACGCTGCGGACGATGCGGGAGCGCGTAGGCAAAGACTTCTGGCTGATGTGGGACTGCTGGATGAGCCTGGACTTGAACTATGCGACCAAGCTTGCAACCGCCGCGCACGAATTCGGTCTCAAATGGATCGAAGAGGCGTTGCCGCCGGACGATTACTGGGGCTATGCCGCGTTGCGTCGGAATGTGCCGGCGGGAATGATGGTCAGCACAGGCGAGCACGAGGCCACGCGCTGGGGTTTCCGCCTGTTGCTGGAAATGGGGTGCTGCGACATCATTCAACCGGATGTAGGCTGGTGCGGCGGCATCACTGAATTGGTCAAGATCTCCGCGCTCGCCGATGCGCACAATGCACTGGTCGTGCCGCATGGTTCCTCGGTTTATAGCTATCACTTCGTCATCACCCGGCATAACAGCCCGTTCGCCGAATTCTTGATGATGGCACCGAAAGCCGACGAAGTGGTCCCCATGTTCAACCCCCTGTTACTGGACGAGCCGGTGCCGGTGAAGGGACGCATGCGGGCGTCGGCGCTGGACAAACCAGGCTTCGGTGTACGCTTGAATCCCGAATGCACGCTGCATCGGCCGTATCAGCATTGAGTATGCATTGAATATGCAGTGAATAAGACTGGAGACAAACGATGAACCCTTTGGACAACCCGTTCAAACGCGCGTTGGCGCAGCAGGAACGGCAGTACGGCATCTGGAACGGTTTCGCGCAGGGGTATGCGACCGAGATCGTCGCGCAAGCGGACTACGACTGGATGTTGATCGACGGCGAGCACGCGCCGAACACGGTGCCGCGCATTCTGGAGCAATTGCAAGCGATCGCGCCGTACCGCACGCAGCCGGTGGTACGGGCCGTGAATCATGACCCGTCGCTGATCAAACAGTTGCTCGACATCGGTGCGTTGACGCTGATGGTGCCGATGGTCGAGACTGCCGAGCAGGCGCGTGCGCTGGTTCGCGCGATGCGCTATCCACCGCATGGCATCCGCGGCATTGGCGGTGGTTTGACGCGCGCGACGCGCTGGGACGGCGTGCCCGATTACCTCGCGCGTGCAAACGATGCAGTATGCCTGCTCGTGCAGGTCGAGTCCGCCGAGGGCTTGAAAAATGTCGAGGAAATCGCGGCGGTAGAAGGCGTCCACGGCGTATTCGTCGGTCCGGCGGACTTGTCGTCCGGCATCGGTCATCCGAACGATCCGTCGCATCCCAATGTGCAACGCGCGATCCGGCATGCGATCGAGGTCACGTTGGCCGCCGGCAAAGCCAGCGGCATTCTCGCACCGGCAGAGGACGATGCGCGCCGCTATATCGAATGGGGGGCGAGCTTCGTCGCAGTGGCCATCGATATCAGTCTGTTGCGTGGCGCGATGCGCGAAACCTTGGCGCGTTATCGTTCGGCATCGCCGGACACGGACGATGATGTACGCGCGGCTGCCGCACCGAACCGTCTCTATTGAGTGACTGTCCAGGAGAACACGATGTCCGATACGATTCCGAACTACGACAATTTCATCGATGGTGCCTTTGCCGGCGCGGCAGAGCGCTTCGATGTGTTGAATCCTGCGACCGGGGCCCTTTTGGCGCGCGCACCGTTGGCGCACGCAGAAGACGTCGATCGGGCCATTGC
>CAWUJR010000359.1:0-4417 GCA_963922375.1 uncultured Robbsia sp. | reverse complement strand
TCGCTGCCGGGGGGCGACATCCCGCGCGCCGACTTCGCCGGCTTTCTGGCAACGCTGCAAAAAGATCATCCGTGGTTGCCTCAGCCGCTCGCGAAACGCTATGCACGCGCGTATGGCACGCGCACCACCCGCTTGATCGGTGCGGCCCGCTCGCTTGCCGAGTTGGGCCCCGCCATCGCCCCGGGACTGTATGAGGCTGAGCTGGCCTATCTGCGGGAAAACGAATGGGCCAGCTGTGCGGAGGACGTCTTATGGCGGCGTTCGAAGCTCGGTCTGCATCTGCCGCAAGGCAGCGCCGCGCTGATCGACGACTGGTTCGTCGCCCGTGCACAGGCGGCAGCGGCGTCACGAAATGCGGGCACTTCCCGCGCCGCAGAGGCGGGCGCGGTACTGGCGTGACACGCGCTGGACCCAGGGCCGGTTTTCACCGATGACACCGCGCTCCCTGGGCCGGCGCCGGAGCGAAAGCTTCGCGCGGTAACTTCAGAATACGGCGGGGTCTGCGTCAGTTCGAACCCGGATCAAAAGGTCCGTAAGGACCACACGGACCCCGTCGTGTTCGAAGAATAAAACACCGAAAACCGATACGGTTTTTCGCACTTCAGGACATTGGAGAAGACGATGCAAGAACAATATATTCTGGCGCTCGATCAAGGAACCACCAGTTCACGCGCGATGCTGTTCAACAAAAGTGGCCGGGTGGTGACGTCGGCGCAAAAGGAATTCCGGCAGATCTATCCGCGTCCGGGCTGGGTCGAGCACGACCCGCTTGAAATCTGGTCGACGCAGGCCGGCGTTGCGGCCGAGGCAGTCACCCATGCCGGATTGAACGGCACCTCGATCGCGGGTATCGGCATCACGAATCAGCGCGAAACAACCGTCGTCTGGGATCGCGAAACGGGACGTCCGATTTATAACGCGATCGTCTGGCAAGACCGGCGCACCGCCGACTATTGCGATGCGCTGCGCAAAGACGGCTTGGCCGACATGATCCGGGCGAAGACGGGCTTGCCGATCGATTCGTATTTCTCTGCCACCAAAATCCGCTGGATTCTCGACAATGTCGACGGTGCCCGTGAAAAAGCCGCTCAGGGCAAGCTTGCTTTCGGCACGATCGATACTTGGCTGATCTGGAATTTCACGCAGCGCGGGCTGTACATCACGGATGTCAGCAATGCGTCGCGTACGATGCTTTTCAACATCCATACATTGGAGTGGGACGAAGAGCTGCTGCGCCTGTTCGACATTCCTTTGTCGATGCTGCCGGAAGTGCGCAGTTCGTCGGAAGTTTATGGGCCGACGAAGACCACGGTGTTTGCGTCGAAGATTCCTATCGCCGGTATCGCAGGCGACCAGCACGCAGCGTTGTTCGGGCAGATGTGCACGCAACCGGGCATGGTCAAAAACACCTACGGCACCGGCTGCTTTCTCGTGATGAACACCGGTGAGAAGCCGATCGAATCGAAGAACAGCCTGATCACCACCGTCGCCTGGAAAATCGGCAATCGGGTGGACTACGCGCTCGAAGGCAGTATCTTCATCGGCGGCGCGGTGGTGCAGTGGCTGCGCGACGGTCTGGGCATCATCAAACACGCATCGGAAATCGAACGGCTCGCACGCAGTGTCAGCGACAGCGACAACGTCTACATGGTCCCGGCGTTTGCCGGACTGGGCGCCCCACACTGGAATGCACGCGCACGCGGCACGCTGTTCGGTGTGACCCGTGGCACCACGTCGGGCCACATCGCTCGTGCGGCGCTGGAGAGCATCGCGTATCAATCGATCGATGTGCTGAAGGCGATGGAAGCGGATTCGGGCATTCGTATCCATGAGTTGCGCGTCGACGGCGGCGCGGTAGCGAACGATCTGCTGATGCAGTTCCAGGCCGATATCCTCGGCGTGGATGTCGTCCGACCGAGCGTGAGCGAGACGACGGCACTGGGTGCGGCCTACCTTGCCGGTCTAGCAATCGGCTATTGGGAAAATCTGGAAGAAATCCAGAAGCAATGGGAGCTGGACCACCGCTTCACCCCAGAGCTCGCCGCGCCGCGCGTGGCAGAGCACATGAAGGGTTGGCAACGCGCGGTACGCGCGGCGAAAGCGTGGGCGGATACCGAATAAGGTGTGTAGCGACGCAGGCAGTAAATGCTCAGTAGGAATGCGGTAAAACGGGAGCATGAGCTGGACGGTCCTGTTTTACCCGCCGGTCTGTGATCCACAGACCGGCAAACGACTCGCTTGTTCGAAGGCTGGAGACGCCCCACGGCAGCGATGGCAATGTGATCTCACAAAATATTATAAGGATTGCTGATGTCTACTTCCTCTACCCCGCTGCCGAGCAATCGGCAGTTCCTTGGCGAACTCATTTCTGAAATGGTCGCCGTGTTCATCATCATCGCGTTCGGCGACTCCGTGGCCGCGATGTTTGTCCTTTACGATCCGAGCCCCTACGTGAACGCGTATTGGGGCGTGGCCATGTCATGGGGTCTGGCGGTTACCATCGCCATCTATGTCACCGGATCGATCTCGGGGACACATGCGAATCCGGCCGTCACCCTGGCGCTGGTGCTGTACCGCGGATTCCCCGCCAAGAAGATGCTGCCCTATTGGCTCGCCCAGGTGATCGGCGGCTTCCTTGGTGCCGCGATCGTCTTTGTGCTGTTCGGGCCGGTCATCGATCACTTCAATGCGACCCATCACCTCACGCGTGCGGGTGGGGGCGCCGCAGGCGTGTTCTTCACGCATCCGGGTCTTGCCGTCACGCCGATGCACGCCTTGCTCGATGAGACCATCCTCACCGGCCTGCTGATCTTCGGCATTTTCGCGATTACCGAGAAATTCAACGAGATGGCGCCCCAAGCCAATTCCGGCGCTTTGATCATCGGACTGCTGGTCGCGATCATCGGATCGTCGATGGGTTATCTGGAAGCCTGGGCGATCAACCCGGCTCGCGACTTCGGCCCGCGTCTGTTCGCTTATTTTGCGGGATGGGGGGCGTCCGCTTTGCCGGCACCGGATAACTACTGGTGGGTACCGATCGTCGGGCCATTGGCTGGGGGCGTGATTGGCGCGGGTGCCTATCAGTTGCTGATCCACCCGTTCCTGCCGGCTCGGGTACTGGCACGAGAATCCGAGAAACAAGCATTGGCCGCCGCGATGTCCTCGGTACCCGCCGATCGGGGCGCACGTCGGGCCAGCCCGACTATTGCGACAAAATGACGCCTCAGTCGGCATGGAGGGCCCTATCGCCTCCGATGCCGACGAGGGTCGCTCCAGTGCAATGGTGGTAGCAGGCGTGTCTACAGCCGTTCCACCATACGGCGCATCGGTGTCGTCCCCGATGCGCCGATTCCGCGAAGGACAATCAAGCGGGAAAGTGGCCTTCGAAAACCAGCTCAGCCAGTGGCCGACGCTCGTTGGGCACTTCGCGAGCTTGCAGCCCTTCGGGTAGTTGAGACTTGTCGCCCAGACGGCCGATCGCGATGGCCACTTCCACACGGTAGCCAGCCGGCACGGCCAACTCGGCGAACGCCTTATCGAAATCGACGCCGGACATGCCATGCGTGTGCCAGCCCATGCGCGTGGCCTGCAGCGACAGGAAGCCGAACGCCGTGCCTGCATCGAAAGAGTGACTGCGCGATGGCACTTCCTTGTCGCCGCCCGGCGGCAACATTACCGAGTTGGAAACGATGAAGACCAGTGCGGACGCGTGCTTCGCCCAGCTTTGGTTGAACGGCACCAACAGGCTTAGCAGTTTTTCCCACTGCGGCGTATCGCGGCGCGCGTAGACAAACCGCCAAGGCTGCGAATTATAGGCAGACGGCGCCCAGTGGGCCGCTTCCAGCATCGTCAACAGATCGGAATCGCTGATCGTTTCGTCGCTGAAGGCGCGCGGGGACCAGCGGTCCGTAAACATCGGGTCGATCGGGTGCGCCGAACGGCGCGGATTGTCGCTCATCGTATTCCTTCCCAAGCTGTCAGTATCGGTGTGTCTGATGCCTGCCGCGACACCCTTTCCGGTGGCGTCGAAACGCCCCTACGCCACCCTCACATAGCAGTCCACCCCGCCGCCGCGCAGTTGTTACGGAGCAGGACGACCGCTACGCAACCAACCTGCGGGGCCACGGGCCGACGAAGTGTGCCGCCCTGCGGCGCACCCCGTCGACGTGGACCGATACTGCAAACTGGGGAGAAACGGCAGGTCCAGGGGCACAAAATACCCGATCTTTAAACACTCTGCCGGAACGAGGGGAAAACGCTCACCCGTGGCGTCAGTTCTCGTATCGTTTGAGCAGATGTTGGGCGAGTGCGCCGGCTTGCTCCAACGCCTCACTTTCAGAGTCGAGCGTGGGCTCGGCCCGGTAGACGCGCGCGTCGTCGCGGCGTATGCCGACATCCTTCAAAAACCTTCGGTTTC
>CAWUJR010000358.1:0-4431 GCA_963922375.1 uncultured Robbsia sp. | reverse complement strand
GCCGGCAGCGGCATGGGACGCATTTGAGGCAAATCCCGCGCCGCTACCGCCTTGCGAACCGTTCGCATCGCCGGCATCGTCCAGCGACGTCCGATAACCGGACAGCAATTCACGCAGACGCGTCGCATCCGCATTGCCATTGACCGACAGGCGCACCGAACGCGCATAGCGGCTGCGCGCGCGCTCCATATCTAGCACCGCGTCGGCGGTGAAACGTAAGCCCCCGGTAAAGCTGTCGTAACGCGCACTGCCGCCGACGATCAGCAACTCGTCTTCCTTCAAAAACGCACGATTGGCTTCGTACAGCTCGTTGAAGATGGTGACTTCGCACTGCTCGCTGCCGTCGTCGAGCAATGCGATCACCATCTTGCCGCGCTGCGTCATTTGCGTGCGTAAGCCGGTCACAATGCCGGCTATGACCTTGTCGCGCCCTTCCTTCAGATCGGCGATCGTCTGACGTACAAAGCGTCGTACCTCGCCTTTGTATGCGTCGAACAGATGACCGGACAGGTAGAAACCCAGCGACGTTTTCTCTTCCTGCAAACGACGCTTGTCGCTCCACGGCGCGCTCTTGACCAATTCATGACGGGGCGACTCGCCGCCCATATCGAACAAACCGGCCTGCATCGCGTTCGCACTGGCCTGCTCGGCGGCTTCCATCGCCAGCGAAACGGAGGCTAGCAAGCGCGCCCGATCGGTTGTCAGCGAATCCAGTGCCCCGGCGCGAATCAGTGCTTCGAGCGTGCGCCGGTTGACGACACGCCGGTCGACGCGTTCGCAGAAGTCGAACAAATCTTCGAACCGGCGGTCACCGCGTGCGCGGATGATTTCCTCGATCGCGCCCTGCCCGCTGCCCTTGACCGCCCCCAGACCATAACGGATCGTCTTCGAACGAACCGGGCGTCCATCGGCCGACGGTGCTTCGGCGACCGGTTCGAAACGATAGGCGGACGCGTTGATGTCCGGCGGCAGCACTGCCAAGCCGTTCGTCTTGCAATCCTCGAACAGGATCTTGACCTTGTCCGTATCGTCCATCGCGAGGCTCATATTCGCGGCCATGAACTCCGCCGGATGATGCGCCTTCAGCCAAGCCGTGTAGTACGCGAGCAACGCATAGGCCGCGGCGTGCGATTTATTGAAACCATAGCCGGCGAACTTCTCCATCAAGTCGAAGATTTCGTCGGCCTTGTCTTTCGTCAAACCATTCTTACCGGCGCCTTCGGCGAACAGCGCCCGATGCTCGGCCATCTCTTCGGCCTTCTTTTTCCCCATCGCGCGTCGTAGCAGATCGGCACCACCGAGCGAGTAACCGCCGATGATCTGCGCCATCTGCATCACCTGCTCCTGGTAGACCATGATCCCATAGGTCTCCTTCAGCACGGTCTCGACACGCGGATCCGGATATTCGACGGTCTCGCGACCGTGTTTGCGTGCACAGAAGCTGGGGATCAGGTCCATCGGACCGGGTCGATACAACGCGACCAGCGCAATGATGTCTTCAAAACGGTCCGGCTGCGCGTCCTTCAACATGCCCTGCATGCCGCGGCTTTCCAACTGGAACACCGCGACCGTATTCGCTTTCTTCAAAATCGAGAACGATGCAGGATCGGTCAACGATACATCGGCCAGCGACCAATTTTCTTTCGACGGATCGAGTCGGCGGATATAGCGCTCGGCCCAATCCAGGATCGTCAACGTGGTCAGACCCAAAAAGTCGAACTTGACGAGTCCGACCGCTTCCACGTCGTCCTTGTCGTACTGGCTGATGACGCCGCCGCTTTCTTCACCGGGTGCGCCCTGACCGCCTTGCGTATAAAGCGGGCAGAAATCGGTCAGCTTGCCCGGCGCAATCAGCACGCCCCCGGCATGCATGCCGACGTTACGGGTCAGGCCTTCGACGCGCTGTGCGAGATCGAACAGTTGCTTGACTTCGTCTTCGGCCTCGTAACGCTCGGCGAGTTGCGGCTCTTCCTTCATTGCGTCTTCAAGCGTCACATGCTTGCCCGGCTTGAACGGGATCAACTTCGCAACGCTGTCGGTGAAGTTATAGCCAAGATCCAGCACGCGGCCGACATCCCGTACCGCCGCCTTGGCCGCCATCGTGCCGAAGGTCGCAATCTGCGACACCGCGTCGGCGCCATATTTGCGCTTCACGTACTGAATCACGCGGTCGCGCCCTTCCTGGCAGAAGTCGATATCGAAGTCTGGCATCGATACCCGTTCCGGATTCAGGAAACGCTCGAACAGCAGGTTGTACTGCAACGGATCGAGATCGGTGATGCTCAGCGCATACGCGACCAGCGAGCCGGCACCCGACCCCCGCCCCGGACCGACCGGGACGCCGTTTTGTTTCGCCCAGTTGATGAAGTCCGCCACGATCAGGAAGTAGCCCGGAAAGCCCATCTTGATGATCGTGCCGGTTTCGAACTCCAGTCGCGCGTAGTATTTCTCACGCTGCGCGTCGCGGACGCTTTCGTCCGGAAACAGGAAAGCCAGCCGTTTTTCCAGGCCCGCCTTCGACTCGGCGACCAGGAAATCGTCCAACGTGACGCCGTCGGGCGTGGGGAACAGCGGCAGCTTCGGTTTGCCGAGTTCGAGCGTCAGGTTACAACGCTTCGCGATTTCGACCGCGTTGGCCAGTGCCGACGGCAAATCGGCGAACAGCGCCAGCATCTCGTCCTGGCGCTTGAAATATTGGGATTCGTTGAAACGTTTGCCGCGCTTCGGATTGGCAAGCATGTCGCCTTCGGAGATACAGACACGCGCTTCGTGCGCGGTGTAATCGTCCGACGTCATGAACTGCACCGGATGCGTGGCCACCACCGGCAACCCCAATTCGGCAGCCAATGCGACGGCCTGTCCGATGTAGGCGGTCTCACCCGATAGCCCGGCGCGCTGCAGTTCGATGTAGAAGCTTCCGGGGAAGACCGCGCGCCAACGTTCTGCGCATTGACGGGCCGCATCGCGGTTGCCAGCGGCGAACGCCAAACCGATATCACCGCCCTGTGCGCCCGAGAGCGCTAGCAAGCCCTCGGCGAAACCGTTTTCGAGCCAACCGGCGTCGATTTCGGCACGGCCGCGATGCTGATTCGTCAACGATGCGCGCGAGAGCAATTCGCAAAGGTTCAAATAGCCCTGCCGGTTCTTGACGAGCAGCAGCAGCCGGCTCGGTTTGTCCCGGTCGGCAGGATTGGCGATCCAAACATCGGCACCGGCGATCGGCTTGACACCGGCACCGCGCGCGGCCTTATAGAAGCGGACAAGGCCGAACGCGTTGCTCAGGTCGGTCAGCGCGATGGCGCCCTGGCCGTCCTGGGCGGCGGCGGCAATGGCGTCATCGAGGCGGACGATCCCGTCGGCAATCGAGTATTCGGAATGGAGGCGAAGGTGTACGAAACGTGGCTCTGACATGGGCGCTATTGTACCTCCCGACACCTCTCGTTCGGGCATTTCATGTTTCTGCGGTACGGTATCGGGTGCGGATGCGGGATAATGGCATTTTGCCCGAGTCGACGTACTCTGCCCACGCACGAAGGCGACGACACATTACCGCACGTTATCAACATGAGCATCGTCAATCTCGCTGGTTATCTTTTCGTCTCGCTGGACCGATGTGCCGAATGGCGCGAACCGCTCGCGCACCGCTGCCGCGCGCTGAACCTGCGCGGCACGATCTTGCTCGCGCCGGAAGGCATCAACGCGTTCATCGCGGGACCGCAGGCGGCGATCGACACGTTCGTCGATTTTCTGCGCCACGACCCGCTGTTCGAAGGGCGCTTTACGCCGATGACCTTCAAAGTCAGCCATTCTGCCGAACAGCCGTTCAAACGGATGCTGGTCAAGTTGAAGCGCGAAATTATCACGATGCGTCACCCGGCCATCCGCCCCGAAGCGGGGCGTGCGCCGGCGGTACTGCCCGAAACGCTGAAAAAATGGCTCGACCAGGGCCATGACGATCAGGGGCGACCGGTGGTGATGTTAGATACGCGCAACGGCTTCGAGGTCGATGTCGGCACGTTCGATGAGGCGATCGATTGGCGTCTGGAGAAATTTGGCGATTTTCCGGCAGCGGTCGACGCGCATCGGTCCGCATTCGACGGCAAGACGGTCGTGTCGTTCTGCACCGGCGGCATCCGGTGCGAAAAGGCCGCGATTCATATGGCAGAGAAAGGGATCGAGCATGTGTATCAACTCGAGGGCGGCATTCTCGGCTACTTCGAGCATGTAGGCACCGATCACTATCAGGGAGCATGCTTCGTTTTCGACGAACGCACGGCGCTGTCGCCATCGCTGGCACCGGCTTCGCCGTCATCGTCTTCGGTCACGCCCGTTGCCGGCGTGGGTGTGGAAAATGCAACGGCGACCGCAGCGCACGCCGCTCAAGATGCCCCGAGCGCCCGCTGACAGCACCCCGAAGGGCGACACCCCTAC
>CAWUJR010000357.1:0-4445 GCA_963922375.1 uncultured Robbsia sp. | reverse complement strand
GACGCCCGCGCGCGCACGGATGCAACGCGACGCGACCGCGGGCGAGGACGAGGCGACGGCAGCGCCGAATTGGCCGGTCTTGGGACAGCGAGCAATGATCGAAAACGTCATGAAAGCAGCCTGAGTGTAAGGGGAGGGGGAACGGTCAATCGGGGAGCACCGCCGTGGCGTCGATTTCTACCAGCCACTCGGGACGGGCAAGCGCGGACACAACGATGCCGGTAGAGACAGGGAACACGCCTTTGAGCCAGCGTCCCACCACACCGTAAACCGCTTCGCGGTACCGCGGATCGACGATATAGATCGTGATCTTGCAAATGTCGGCGAGTTCGCCACCTGCTTCCTTCAGCAACATCGCAATATTGCTCATCGCTTGCTCGGCTTGCCCGGCCGCGTCTCCGATGCAGACACTCTCCGATGTATCCAGATTCTGTCCGATCTGCCCACGCAAGAAAACGAATTGACCACGCGCAACGACCGCCTGGCACAAATCATTGTCGAGTTTTTGGTCGGGGTAAGTGTCTTTCGTATTGAAGGCACGAATACGGGTGTGTTTCATGGCTCGAAGTGTATCGCGTAAATTTTATAGGCGTGGCAGAAAGCGGGACGATGGCGTCGCACCGCCGCGATCTGCCGTCTTGCGTTCATGCACCCGATAGTCTGTCAAATACGCCGTGCTGCCAATTTGGCTTTTCCGGGGTGGTGTCTCGGATTTCCTGAGACGGACATCAAGAATGACGAGCCATGCCTGCGGAAAAGGCAACTTGGTGTTTGTGGCCGGCACTCGCAGTATTCCCCTGTATTTACCGACGAGCGTGATCGACGCGCTGCGTCAAACATTCTATGTAAAGGAAGCCATGGTTCGTTCAACCGTCGCGGATTATCGGACCGCCGCCGGGCGCTTCTTGCCAAAGTTTGCTTTTGCTTATTTGGAAGGCGGTGCGGAAAATGAGATCACGCTGCGTCGCAACCGGGCCGCATTCGACGCACTGGCATTCAAGCCGCGTGTTCTGCGGGACGTCTCCGTCATCGACACACGCACGACGCTGGCCGGTTGCCCGGTCGCATGGCCGGCGGTGGTGGGACCGACCGGCCTGAATGGCGTGTTTCGTCGGCATGCGGACGAGAAGCTTGCGTTTGCCGCGCAAAAAGCAGGATTACCGTTCGTGCTGTCGACCGCCTCCACTAGCCTGCTCGAAAGCGTGCGCGATCGGACCAACGGGGACCTGTGGCTGCAGCTTTATGTGCAGCGGGACCGCCGTGTTGCCGAAAACCTGATGGCGCGAGCGCGTGCGGCGAAGTTTTCCACGCTGCTGTTGACGGTCGATACGCCGGTGCTTGGGCAACGTGACGATTACGTCCGCACCGGCTTTACGATGCCGCTGCGCTGGACGCCGCGACTGGTCTGGGACATCGTCACGCATCCGCGTTGGCTGGCGGCAGTCGGTGTCTATGGACAGCCGCGACTTGTCAACCTGTCGCGTAGCGCGCGACTGGGCGCGGCGATCGATGACCCGATGGGAACGACGACACACCGGATGGACCCGTCGTTGAACTGGCGCGACATCGCGTGGCTGCGCTCGCATTGGGACGGCAAGATTTTCATCAAGGGCATTCAAACGGCGGAAGATGCCCGCATGGCCTTTGCGCATGACGTCGACGGCGTGGTGTTGTCGAACCACGGCGGCCGACAGCTCGATGGCGTACGCAGCCCATTGGACATTCTCGCGCAGACCGTCAGCGCTATGCCGCGCTCGGCCGAGGTGCTCGTCGATGGTGGCATCCTCCGCGGCAGCGACATCGTCAAAGCGATCGCGTTGGGCGCCCGCGGCGTGCTGCTGGGCCGTGCACCGTTGTACGGTTTGGCCGCAGCAGGACTGGATGGCACGTGCGACGTTCTCGCCATGTTGCATAAGGAAATGCAGACATGCTTGACACTCCTTGGTTGCACGGCGCTGGCGTCGCTGACGGCGGACGTGCTGGGTTAATAGCCCCGCTGCAGATCGACTTGACCGGTGAGCGGTTCGGCGTGGATCGTGCGAAGCAGATTGGCGGCGATTTGCTTCGCGGCCGAACCGGGGATCGCCACCGAGGCGAGGTGAGGCGTCATCAGCACGTTCGGCATCTGCCACAGCGGGTCGTGGGGGGGCAGGGGTTCCTGTTCGAAGACGTCGAGCGTTGCCGCGCCGATGTGGCCGCTCTGCAATAGTTCGGTCAACGCTTGCTGGTCGACAATCGATCCGCGCGCCACGTTGACGACGGCGGCGCCGCGCGGCAGTCGTGACAGGCGATCTCGATTCAACAAACGCTGTGTGTCCGATGTCAGCGGCAGCATGATGACGAGGATATCGGCTTGACTGAGCACGTCGTCGAGTGTATCCGCACCGGAATAACAACGCACGTTCTCGAGACGTCGCGCGCTGCGGGACCAACCGAGCACCGTCAGGCCTTGACGTTGCAGCTCGCCGGCAGCACGCGCGCCCAATTCGCCCAGACCGAGCACCGCGACCCGAATCTCCTCCGGATTGCGCGGATGGCGATAGGCCCATTCGCCGCGTCGCTGCGCCGCTTCAAAAAATGGGATGTCGCGGGCATGACGGAGCACCGCAAACAGCACATAGCTTGCCATCATGCGCGACATGCGTGGATCGCTGATTCGGGTGATCGGCACGTGCGCGGGCAGATCGCTGCGCGACGCCAATGCGTCGACACCGGCGCCGAGATTGACGATCAGCTTCAATTGCGTCATATGCTGAAAGAAGCCGGTTGGCGGATTCCAGACCAGTGCAAAGTGGATTTCAGCGGGGTCATCGACCTCTTCGGGCTGCAGTACCCGCAACTCGGGAAGGTGCGTCTGAAGTGCGTGTTTCCAGGTCGGAAAGTGATCGAAAGCACTGTAAAAGACCACCGCGCCCAATGCGTGCGAGACATGGGGACGAGGCATGGCGTCCGAAGGCGCGAAAGTGTTGGAAGAGGTCATCGGCGTACTCAGGCGCGAATCAACTGCGACATCGCATCGATGGCCATCTCATAACCAAGTCCGCCCAGGCCGGCGATGACGCCATCGGCCGCCTTCGAGATATAGGAATGGTGGCGGAAGCGCTCGCGACGCCAAATATTGCTCATGTGCACCTCGATGATCTTGCCGGGGAACGACAGCAACGCGTCCAGGATGGGTATCGACGAATACGTGAGTCCTGCGGCATTGATGATGATGCCGCTTGCGCTACCGCGTGCCTCCTGAATCCAATCGACCAGTTGTCCCTCCCAGTTCGACTGCACGAAGTGCAAATTCACACCGACCGCTTGGGCTTTTGTTTCGCAGCGCGCTTTGAGCGTCGGGAAACTGTCAGTGCCGTAGACTTGATGGCTGTCGAGTCCATAGAGATTGGCGTTCGGGCCATTCAGGAACCAGATGGTGGGGGCGCAAGCAACAGATGTGGCGGGTTCGGTCATGGCGAATGCTCGGAGCGAATGGGAAAAGCGGTCTGGCGATCGGGGCGCAACAGCGGCGTAGACAGCGGCACACGCGGGTGTACATTGGCATACGTTCTCTACGCGACGCGGTCCCGACCGTTCGACACTAAGGGTAAGGGATCAGCACCAGTTTGCCGAACACATCGCCGCTTTCCAATAAGCGATGCGCGTCCGCGGCGCTGTCTAACGGCACACTTTTATGCACACGCGGGCGAATTCGGCCATCGGCTACTAACGGCAGCAGGCGACGTTCGATGAGACGCGCCATGCGGGTCTTTTCGTCCGCGCTTTGCGGTCTCAAGGTGGACGAGTGAAGGCTCAATTGTTTCTGCATCAGTGTCAGCAACTCGACGTGGACTTGCGAGCCCTGTAGAAACGACAGGCTCAGGTGGCGGCCACCGAATGCCAGCGCATCCAGATTACGCTGTAGGTAGTCGCCACCCACCATGTCCAGCACGACGTCGACCCCACGCCCGTCAGTGGCCTCGCGACACGCCGCGACGAAGTCGGTATCGCGATAGCAAATCGCTTCCGCCACGCCCATTTCCTTCAGCTCGCCCAGTCGTTCAGCGCAGCCGGCGGTCGCCACTACGCGAGCGCCGGCTGCGTGCGCGATGCGAGTAGCGAGCGAACCGATGCCGCCGGTCGCACCGTGAATCAGCACGGTTTCGCCCATTTTCAACGCGCCGAGCTCGAACAAGTTGTGCCAAATCGTGAACAAACCCTCCGGCAATGCCGCTGCTTCGAGGTGATCGAGTGCAGCGGGCACCGGCAGACAGTGATCCGCATCAGCGATGCACCAGGGAGCGTAACCGCCGCCCGGCAGCAAGGCCATCAGCGGGGTGCCAATGGCGAAGCGTTGTGTGCCGGGCCCACAGGCAACAACCTCGCCGCAGACCTCGAGGCCGAGCACGTCAGTGACGCCAGGCGCAGGCTTGGCTCGGCCCTCACGCTGCATCACATCCGGC
>CAWUJR010000356.1:0-4454 GCA_963922375.1 uncultured Robbsia sp. | reverse complement strand
GGTCCGACGTTCGCCGCCGTGTGCCATGGCTTGGTCGGTGCGCACCGGGTGCGCCAGACCATGCGCGCTGCGCGCGACGCGTTGACCGCGTATAAATTAAGCGCGCTGGGCCAGCACGTCGTCGAACACGCCGAGCAAGCGGTCCGCCGCCCAGTGCAGGTCTTCTGCCGAGATCGTCAACGGCGGCGACAGGCGCATCGTGTTGCGGTGCGTCAGTTTCGTGATGATGCCCGCATGCATCAAGCGATGACAGACCGCTTGCGCATCGATCTCCGGCTGCAGCTCCACGCCCAGCATCAGGCCGCGGCCTCGCACTTCAACAATCGCCGGGTGCTTCGCGGCCTCAAGCCGGGCGCGCAGCAATGCCCCCGATTCGGTCGAGCGGTCGCACAGGTTTTCTTCCTGAAGCACACGCAGTGCCTCGTGCCCGACGCGGGACGCCAATGCATTGCCACCGAACGTGCTGCCATGATCGCCCGGCTTGAACACCGTCATCAGCGCTTCGGTTCCGACGAACGCGGACACCGGCAGGAAACCGCCGCCGAGTGCCTTGCCCAGGCAGACGCCGTCGGCACGGACGCCTTCGTGTTCGATCGCCAGGACCTTCCCGGTGCGGCCCAGGCCCGTTTGGATCTCATCGGCCAGCAACAAGATGTTTTCACGGTCGCACAACGTGCGTAACGCCTTCAGGAAACCCGCCGGCGGCACGATCACGCCGCCTTCGCCCTGGATCGGTTCGACCAGAATCGCGCACGTTTTACGCGTCACGGCACGGGCGACTGCCTCGGCATCGCCGTACGGCACCCGCACGAAGCCCTTCGTCATCGGACCAAAGCCGGCGCGATATTCGTCATGGGACGAAAAACTGACGATCGTTGTCGTGCGGCCGTGGAAGTTGTTGTCGAACACGATGATTTCCGCGTCGCCGTCGGGGATGCCCTTGACGGTGCTCCCCCATTTGCGCGCCGCTTTGATCGCCGTTTCGACCGCTTCCGCACCGGAATTCATCGGCAGCGCGCGGTCCAGTCCGGTCACGCGCACCACTTCCGCCAGAAACGGTGCCAGCTGATCCGAATGAACCGCCCGCGACGTCACAGACAGTTGTCCCGCCTGCTCGATCAGCGCCAGCAGCAGCCGCGGGTGCGCATGCCCGAAGCTGACCGCCGAGTACGCGCTCATCATGTCGAGATAGCGACGCCCATCGATGTCCCAGATCCAGGAACCCTCAGCACGCTTCGCCACCAGCGGCAGCGAGGTGTAGATGGGTGCATTGACCCGTTCGTCGAGCGCGACGAGCGCGGCGGTCTGGGCAGACTGCCGGGCAGGCGCGCCGACATTCGAATCGGCATCGCTTAGCGGGGAAGTCAGGCGGATGGGCGCGTTCATGCTCGTTCTCCAGGCAGAAGGAACTCCGGCGCGGCGCGCGGAGACGGGGGGTCAGTGATGCAAGCGGGGAGCAGACGACAGATGTGGCAAGCGCTGTGGTCAGTCATTCTCACGTGGGGCAGACGGCGCAGGTTGCGCTGAACCGAATGCCCATGAACGAATGATAGGCAAGCGAATTAAACGAATCCAGCGAAACGTTTCGATTGAACGGTTCAAGTTTTTCGATCAATAATGCGGTATGCGTACTCAAACCAAATACATCGACACCTTTGTCGCCGCAATGGAAGCCGGCAGTTTCGTCCGGGCTGCCGAGCAGTTGCATGTCACACCGTCCACGGTCAGCTATCAGATCCGTCAGTTGGAAGATTGGTTAGGGGCCTCGTTGTTCGAGCGGTCGGGCCGTAAAGTCCTGCCCACGGCGCTGGGAGAGCGCCTGTTCACGATCTGCGGGAGATTCATCGACGAATTGGGTACCTTACGCACGGCCGCGCATGGGCACGACGGCACCGCCCGTCAGGCGTTGCGGATCGCCACTGGGTCGTCGTTCGGTCGATATGTGCTGACCCCGATTCTCAGCCGCGAAGCGTTCGCCGATACCGTGATCAATCTGCGCTTCGGCATGGATGACGACACCTGCGACGCGGTGGCGGCCGGTCGCGCGGATCTCGGCTTCTCGTACACGGTGCTGGCATCCAACAGCCTGACCTTCGATTTGGTCTACCGCTATCCGTTGGTACTGATCGCGCCTTACGACCAGCAGGCCAGCGAGCCGCTGTCTCACTGGATTACCCAGGCGGGCTTCATCACCTACGACGATTGCGAATCCACGTTTGCGCGCTGGTTCGATGCCGAATGGGGCGGCATGCCCACCGCATTGCGGACGATGGGGCGTTGCACCGAAATCGAGGAAACCATCGCGATGGTGGCGGCCGGGCGAGGGTTATCGATCGTACCCGGCTATATGCTGCGCGCAGCGATCCGTGCGAAGCAGGTTCGTGCGGTGACTACACGCGGCAAAACGGCGCCGATGGACACCGTGTTCTGCGTGTCGCGCAAAGGATCGTCTCTCGACGCGATGGGCACGCAACTGCTGCAAGCGATTGCGGAAAGGGCAGCCAACTGAGCGTCGGTAAGCCGTCAGGCGGTCGGATCGCGGTGCACGAAAACGACGTCGCGGCTCACTTTGACGAGGTTCTGGCCACCGTCGACGATCCAATCGGTGCCGTTATACGCGCTGCCTGTCAGTAAGAGCACCGCCTCGGCGAGATCGTCGGGGGTGGCGATACGTTGCAATGGCGTCGCACGCCGCTGCGCATAGTCGAAGTCGGCAAGCGTTTGATCGCCGCTCGGCAGCATCAGGCCCGGATAGACCGCATTCACACGCAGCACCGGCGCGGCCGACTTCGCCAGCATTGTCGTCAAGCCACCGATCGCCGTCTTGCCGACCGTGTACGAGAAATGGTCGCGATGAAAATTGTCGCGTACTTTTTGGTCGACCACATTGATTACGACACCGACGGCCTGCGAGCTGCCGGCGGATCGTGCCGCTTTTGCGCGATCATAGAATGCGCGAGTGAGCAGTATCGGTGCGCGCCCATTGACCGCCCACGCGTGGTCGAATCCGGCGACATCGAAGTTGTCCAGATGGTCGTCGGGAAACACCGACGCGCAATTCACCAAGACGTCGAGTCGCCCGAAATGGGTGTACGCGGCCTGCACCAGCGAGTCGATTTGCGTCGCGTCGCAGAGATCTGCCGGCACCGCGATCGCCTCGCCGTGCCGGGCGTGGATCAACGCGACGCTGGCATCGGCTTCATCGCGCGACTGGCCGTAATGCACGACGACGCGATAACCGCGCGCCGCAAAGTGCATCGCGACCGTATGGCCGACCCGCTTGGCGGCCCCGGTGACGAGGACGACGGGGTCGGACGACATAGCGCTAGCGACATCCGCATCTGCAGCGCTGGTGGGGGAAAGAGCCGTGACGGCCGGGCGGTCCTTCGGGCTGTCCATTCAGCGATCCTGGCAATGATCATCATCGATGGCCCCGATTATAGAACCCCCTGGATGCGCCCGGCGCCGAGTCGACCTAGTCGGCCTTCAGACCTTCGACCTGAATTTCCAAACGGGTCCACATCTTGAAACCATAGGCCTTGCCGTAGTCCACGCCGAAGTCATCACGGTTGAATTCGCCCTTCGCATCGGCACCGCAGTCTTCCTTCTTGACCAGCGGGTTCACGAAGCACTTGAACGAATCGATCTTCAGGTTCACCGGCTTGGTGATGCCGTGCAGCGTCAGGTTACCGATCACTTCCACCGGCTTGTCGCCCTTGAAGATCACCTTCGTGCTCTTGTATTCGGCGGTCGGGAACTTGGCCGAGTCCAGGAACTTGTCGCCGGCCACTTCCTTGTCCAGCGTGTCGTTGCCGGTCTGCACCGACGCCGGGTCGATCGTCACGTCGACGCTACCGGTCTTCGCTTCACGATCCAGCACAACCGTGCCGCTCGACTTCGTGAACTTGCCACGCCAGACCGAAATGCCGCCGAAGTGATCGGTTTCGAAGCTCGGGTAGGTGTGCGACGGGTCGAGGTTATACGTCACCGGCGCAGCGAAGGCGGACGACACCGCGAAGGTAGCGGCAACGGCGGCTGCGGCAGCAGCGAGGGTACGGATCTTCAACATGGTCTTCCTTTTTTTAAACAGAGAAAAAAACAGCGTGCGCCGCCGTGATGGACAGTGGCAGGCAGCGGTCAATAGCGTTGCGGTCAATCTACGAACGGCAACATGCGTGACAACAAACGGTCGCGATCCAGCAACTGATGCTTGATGACCGCCAGCAGATGGAGCACGACGAAACCCGCGATCGTCCAATCGAGCCAGACATGCACGTTGCGCATCAGATGCCGCCATTCCGGATGCGGGGCGACGATGGTCGGCAACGGCACGATGCCGAGATACACCACCTGAATGCCCGCCACGGAGCTATATAGATAGCCCGACACGGGCACCAGCACCATCAACAGGTACAGCAAGTGATGGGTACCATGCGCGGCGATCGCCGTCAGCC
>CAWUJR010000355.1:0-4457 GCA_963922375.1 uncultured Robbsia sp. | reverse complement strand
GGGATGTGCGCCCCCCTGTGGGGACCGCCCGCACCGCCTGCGCAATCGCACTGGCATAACGGTGCAGCAGGCGCTCTTCGGCGCGGGTCACGCCGTATTCGGGTAATGCGGTGATGGCCTCGAACAATGCCGAACCCACTGCGTCATACAAATAACTCGAAGGCAAGGATTTCTGCCCCGACACACCAAGACACCGTCGGGCATCCGCGGCAAATGCTGCGTGCGGAGACAACTTAGCTGCGGGAATCGACATGTTCTTCCTCATCAAGGACGCACCGTAGCCCAGCATAGACATACGGATAATGTGGCTGAAACCAGTTACGAAACGTCGGGCGAAGCATGCGCGTTGCGGTGCGCGGCGAGCCGCCCTTCATCACATAATGTTGGTCATCGAAGAAATCGGCGGAATAGCCACGATAGAACGTAAAGGGCTGAAAACCAGGAAACGGGGTGAACGTATCGCTCGTCCATTCCCAGCCGTTGCCGAACTGGCCTTCCACGCCGAACCGGCTGCGATTCCCAGGGTGGGCACCCACCGGCGTGGGATCCCAGCTTCGGAAATCGAAATTTCCGGTGAGCGGCGGGACATCTTGCGCGGCGGCCCCTTCGGCGGCGCGGCACCATTCGGCTTCGGTCGGAAGACGCTTGCCGACAAATCGAGCATAGGCACTGGCCTCAGCGTGGCTGACGTAGACCGGCCAATCCAACGGTAGCGGCCGTCGATCGAACATCGTGCGCAGGCACCATGTGTCGGTGTCGTCGTCACGTTCCCAGAAAGCCGGATGCGCGGGCAGCGCGTCCGCGCCTTGCTGACGCCATGCCCAGTCCTGATCCGTCCACCAGGTCGGATTGCGGTAACCGCCCGCGTCGACAAATGCCAGAAAATCGCCGTTGCTCACCATATGGCGATCGATCCAGAATGACGGAACGTCCCGTTCGTGGCATCGGTCGGCCGAACTTCCGAACTCATTATCCCAACCAAAGGGCGCGTCCAGGCGAGTGGACATCGCGTTCAGCGACGGCGCCAGCGCCATCGTCACTCGCCCCTTATCCACATGGACCATGGAGGACGCCGGATGAGGTCGCCGCTCCGGCAAGCGCAAATCGGCGTCGTCCGGACGCTGCTTCTGCGCGATTGGCATCTGGTGAATCAGGTAGGCGAGTGTTTCGGCATGCATTTGCCGATGTTCGATCGCGACGTGCAAACGCATCAAGACATCGGCCGAATGCGCAGAATCTACATCGGCTATGCCGTTTCCTATCCGTTCCCGGACCTGATCCCGGTAGGCGTAGATGGCCTCTAGCGTGGGCCAGTCATGCGGTTCGTCGGTCGGCAAGCCGCCGCCGATCGGATCGATACCGAACGCGAATAAGCGATCGAAAGCAGGATGGAACGGTGCCTGTTTCAGCAAAGCCTGGGACAGCAAGTTCCAGTCGAATGCTTCCAGGTGTCCGATATAGAAGAGTAGACGGTGTCTCTCGGGAACGGGACGCGCGCTCAGAAAGGGGGCGCGGATCAAGGCAAATAGCCGGTCGGTCTGTTGGCACGCCTCTCGATACTGCACGGCAAGAGATTGTGCCGGAAGCGGATCGCGTCGCATTCAACTGGCTCCTTCGGCAGACATCAGAATGGCCGTAACGAGCATATGCCATGCCAGCCGATACGATCGGCAGCGGTGCGACATGTCGATGCCTGAACGCCAGCAGCGTGAGCAGCAGCCTTGTCAGTCGAGCAGGCTTTCGCTCCACGCGTGGACGCTTTGCTGCTGCTCGCCCAGGCCGTCGATGCCCAGGCGCATCACGTCGCCCGGTTTCAGGAACACCGGTTCGGGCTTGCAGCCCATACCGACGCCGGGAGGCGTGCCTGTCGAAATCAAATCGCCCGGGTAGAGCGTCGTGAATTGGCTGATATAGTGAATCAGGTAGGCAACATTGAAAATCATTGTCTCGGTCGAGCCGTTTTGGAAGCGCTGCCCATTGACGTCGAGCCACATGCGCAACTTTTGCGGATCGGCCACCTCATCGACGGTGACCAACCACGGGCCCACCGGTCCGAACGTATCGCACCCTTTGCCCTTGTCCCACGTGCCGCCTCGTTCGATCTGGAACGCCCGCTCGGAGACATCGTTGACGACCACGTAACCGGAAACATGCGAAAGCGCCGTTTCCAGCGACACATAGCGCGCCTTCGAACCAATCACGACGCCAAGCTCGACTTCCCAATCCCCCTTGATGGCGTGACGTGGCAGCACGACCGGGTCGTTCGGCCCCGAGAAGGCACTCGACCATTTCGTGAACAGTACCGGTTCTTTCGGTACCGGCATATTCGCTTCAACCGCGTGGTCGCTGTAATTCAAACCGACGCACAGGAACTTTCCTAATCCAGTGAACGGCGTGCCAAAGCGCCCCGGGTTCGGTACCGGTGGCAACGTCTGCGGATCGATCGCGCGTAACTTCGCGAGCCCCTGGATCGTCAATTCCCGCGGTGTGATGTCGGCCACAATCGACGACAGATCGCGCACAATACCGTCCGCCCCCAGAATGCCCGGCCGCTCGCTTCCTTTTGGCCCAAAACGCAGTAATTTCACTTCTGTCTCCCATCCCAATCGAATCGACGACACCTGTGGCGCACACTTCAATCGGCCAGATGCGTTCGAACGCCGCGCCGGCCGACGGCTTTCAGCATAGCGTCGACGAAGTTGATCAGTCAATTAGTCCTCACCCGCAGTCGCCGACATCGGACACGCCCATTTAGCCGACTAGCCATTTTGCGTATGCCACTTGGCCAGGCGGCATACTCACTGTAAGCAAGTACTTACTCAGACGATCCGGTTCGCGAGATTCCCTGGGCCCTCCCTGGCGCTTCAGCCTAGTCCGATGTCGTTACGACGTAAGGATGCAGGTGGTTTTGCCTATTCCTTCCAGTGGGGACGCCGGACACAGCTGAATTTGCCATGATGGGGGCCTTCGGATTGCGTAGGCGTCGTGGCCTCGACGATACGGAAATCCGACCCTAATGCCGTAGGAGCGAATCATGATGTATTTAGTGATCAGTGAGCATGCGGAGCGGCGTGAAGAGATGAAGTCGCTGTTACGCCAATTGGACCGGCGCGCGCTGACGCAGGAAGCAAAAGACTGGGACGAGGCGGACGGCGTCTTGCAGCGGGCTTTGCCCGATCTCGCGTTCGCCGATGTCATCGGCCCGGGCAGCGCATCGCTATTGCCGTCCTTGCTGCAACGCCATCCCGGGCTGATCCTCGCGACCATCAGCGACGATCGAGACCCGCAAGACACGGTCGCGCTGTTGCGCGCGGGTTTGCGCGCGGTCATCCCTCGAACGCTCGATTGGCGTTCGATGATTCGCGCATTGGAACTCGTCTTGTTGGGAGGCCATTATGTGCCCGCCCATGCGCTACGGTTGCATACGGTGCCGCGTGGCAGCGAGCCCCGCCCCAGCGCAGCGGAACGTGCGTTGCCGTATCGACGACGGTTGATCGACGCGGCGACGCTCTCCCCGCGCCAGCAGCAGATTATCCGTCTGGTGCACATGGGCAGCACCAACAAAGCGATTGCACGTGCATTGGGGATCAGTGAAGGCACGGTAAAAATCCACCTGGCAACCGTATTCAAAGTCCTGGGCGCCAGCAATCGCGCTGCAGCCGTCGCCATCTATAACGGTTGGCTGTTCAATCAGGTCGAAGGCCGTGGCGACCCGTTGCCCCCGAGCGCACCCCCTTTGGCGGCACCGCACGCAGCAGAGGCGGCGGATCCGATTGCGCCTCTCGACTGGTATCCGACAACGCCTCGCGATGTGCGCTCGGCGGAATGAATTTTGCTTGTTCGGTCCGCATCGACGATGCGTCCGGGTGAGCGTCGCGACGCACGAAACACCCCAGTGCGCGCGGCGCTGACATGGAGGCTGGCGCCAAACGCTGGCGTTGATGACGACGAAGAAGCGGACCCGTAAAGCGGCCAATGCCGTCGTCCTGTATCACTGCGCATTGCCGTTTTTGCGACAGTCGTGACGAAGGCGGCTACCCATGATGCATTGCAGCGAGTAATATTGACCCATGGGATTTCTCTACTCACCCTTACCGTTGTGGGTTGCGATTGGCGGATGGATCGTCGCCTTGGCGGTGCTCGTCGCTATCGGGTGGAAGAAGCCTTTCTTGAAGTTGAACACCGACCCGTTGCAGCACTTATGGCTGTCGACCGTTGTCACGTTGTCGGTGTTGTGGACCTTCGATATCTGGGTACAGGACGGCGAAATCTTGCATTTGCTGGGTGCCACCTTGATGGTGACGCTTTTTGGGTGGAACCTTGCACTGGTGGGCAGCTGCGTCGTCATTGCGATGGTGGCATTGATCCTTGGCACGCCGTGGCAAGGTGTCGGCCTGACGATGGTCGCGCTCGGCATCGTGCCCGCTGATCCCACCAAACATCATGACTGCAGAGGT
>CAWUJR010000354.1:0-4471 GCA_963922375.1 uncultured Robbsia sp. | reverse complement strand
GGCCGACATCGTCGCTGCAGTGAGCGCCGGCGACGCCGATGCCACTGTTGGCTACTACCCCGTCATCGATCTCCTATCGCATCATCTACTGAAATACCTCGACCCCGCACGCACATCGCCGCAAGCCGCGTCGATCGCGACCGCGTTATTCGACACGGCGCTGGATTGGGTGGACGAACTGATCGACCGATGTGTCACCGCCGCGCCCGAGCCGGTTTGCTGCATCGCCCATTCCGATCATGGAATGACGCCGATCTACGAAGAGGTCTTTCCAAACTACTTTTTCGAACAATCGGGTTGGTTGATCTATGACGACCAGGGGCGCCCGGACATTCGACGCTCGTCCGTGCTGTTTCATCCCGCCGAAAACGGGCTGCTCTGGTGGCATCCGGCACGTCTCGCGGCAACGGGGGTGGATCTCCCGATCGTCATCGAGCAACTGCGCGCCGCGCTACCCGCCCGACTTGCGCATGGATGGCAGATATTCAGCGGACCGCCGGGTGCCTGTCCGGACGCGGGGTGGTGCGGCGAGCACTACTGCCAGGCGCCACCCGGAACGCGACTTCTCGCCGATCGCGCTACGCGACTGCTGCAGCCCAGTCGCAAAGGTGGGGACCACGCGGTGCACAGCGACGACGCCTGGCTGCAAGGCATTCTGGTCGATGTCGGCGCAAATCCAGTCGGACTGCCGGATCGACCTGATATGGCGCTCGCCGATATCGCCGCGCTCGTCAAAGACGCCCGTATACCGCGTTTCGTTCCCGCAACCGCTAATGCGGCTAATGCAGTTGAGATAGCCGAGACAGCCGATACCGCTGCCGATACCGCTGCCCCATCCGACTTTTTGTGACGGATACCGAGGATACCTTTAAACACCATGCGTTTCGACACCATGCCTTTTGACACCCTACTCACCGATATCGACGGTACGCTGGTCCACAAAGGCGAGGCGCTGCCGGGTGCGCCTGAAGCACTGCGCCAACTGCGCGACGCCGGCCTGAAACTCCGTTTGTTGACGAACACCACGGCCAAACAACCCGCGGCGCTTGCAGCAGATCTACGCCACGTCGGCTTTGACGTTGCCGATGACGAGATCGAAACCGCGAGCACGGCGTGTGTCAGCTATCTGGCTCAGCAGCCGGGCAAGTCCTGCCATTTGATCGTCCCGGGTGGCGTGCGCGACCTGTTCAACGACGTCATGATCAACGATAGCGAACCTGATATCGTCGTCATCGGCGACATCGGTGAAGACTTCGATTATCGAACGCTGAACCGCGCGTTTCGCATGTTGCGTGCAGGGGCAGAACTGGTCGCATTACAGAAAAACCTGTTCTGGATCGATCGCGATGGCGAACGGCTGGACTGCGGCGCTTTCATCGTCGGTCTCGAAACGGCCGCGAAGGTCACCGCCCGAGTCACCGGCAAACCGTCGCGGACGTTCTTCGACGCGGCGCTGAGACAACTCGATGCGCATCCCGAGACCACGCTGGTCGTCGGCGACGACATCTTGACCGACATCACCGGTGCCCGCGCAATCGGTGCCCAGGGCGTCCTGGTCAAAACGGGCAAATTCGAGCATGCGGCGTTCGAACGGTATCTGGCATCGCTTGATCATATTGACGGCAGCCCCACGGACAAACCGCGCCGCGATGCTATTTGCCCGGTCATAGACAGCTTCACCGACCTACCGCAGTGGATTGACCAGTACAAACGCTAGTACCTTCTCTCTGGACGCCTCTTTCGCTCACCTCTACAGGAGCCCGCATCGATGACAACGATCGCGCAAATTTCCGATGTGCACGTCCGACCCCGTGGCATCCTGTATCAAGACGCTGTCGACTCGAACCGCATGCTGGCGAGTGCGATCACGTGCCTCAACCATCTGTCCCCTGCCCCGGACCTCGTAATGATCACCGGCGACCTGACCGACGAGGGGCATCCCGACGAATACGCGATGCTGCGCGAATTGCTCGCCGCACTGCGGCTGCCATTCATCGTTCTACCCGGGAACCACGACGACCGCAGCCATTTGCGCGCCGCGTTCGGCGACCATCGCTATCTCCCACACGACGGTCCGTTGCATTACACGATGACCATCGGTGACGTCACGGTCATCGCGCTGGACACCTCCGTGCCGCAACTGCATCACGGCGAACTGTCGACCGCCTCGCTCGAATGGTTCGACCGTGCACTCACCGAATGTCGTGGCAGGCCAGCACTCGTGGCAATGCATCACCCACCGTTCGCAACCGGCATCCCCTACCTGGACATCTACGGCATGCGCGATACCGCTGCATTCGCCGATGTGCTCCAGACGCACGATCACGTCGATCGGGTGGTGGTGGGTCACGTACACCGGTCGATGCAAACGCGGATCGGTCGCGTCCCGGTCCTCAGTTGCCCGAGCACGGTCACCCAAATTGCGTTACGCACGCAAGTGGACGCCTCGCCGGCGTCCTACTTGGAACCGCCTGCGTTCTTGCTGCATCGCTGGGTCGGCCAGCAACCCGCTGTCTCGCACTTGCATTACATCGATCGTTACGACGGGCCGTTCCCCTTCGCCTGAGACGGAGACTGGGACTAAGACTAAGCCTGGCAGCGCGGCGTGGTGCACCGTATCGTCGTGCAACGCCGCCGGTCAGAGGGTGGTGCAGAAAACCAACCCTCCATTATAATGGCGTGCTCAGCACGATCGCGCCGCTCGGCCGTATTCGCGTCCGCGTGCGCCGCATAAAAGCCGTAGGACCGAAGAAACAGGCCGATGATCGACCCGCGTGTCACCCCGCCAAGGCCGCATTGGCTCAACCGCCAACGCATTCGCATCTACAGCGCTGCGCTATTGCTTGCAATGGCGATCTACGGCATCCGGAGTGCATGGCTAGCCTGGCGTATTTACGGCGAGCCGAATGGTTTCGACTTCGTCGGCTTCTGGTCGGCATCGCATCTGCTGCTTCAAGGCACGCCCCTGGCCGCTTATTCGTCGGCCGCACTGAATCATGCCGCACTCACGATATCGCCGCGAATCAGCTTGCCTGAACTGTGGCCCTATCCGCCCAACTTCCTGCTGCTCGTCGCGCCGCTCGCGTTACTGCCCGCATGGCTTTCGTATCTCATTTTTACGCTGTTCACCACCGTCGTGTTCGTGCTGCTGGCGCGCCGCGCGTTGCCGCTACGCGATGCGTGGTTGCCAATCGTTGCCTTCCCGGCACTCTGGGTCAATGCCGGTTATGGACAAAACGCATGCGTGACCGCCGGCCTCGCGTTCGGCGCTTTCCTGCTACTGGAGAAGCGCCCGATTCTGGCTGGCGTCTGCATCGGCCTGCTATCGATGAAACCCCATCTTGCGTTGCTCTTTCCGATCGCCCTTGCGTGCGCCGGCCTATGGCGCGTCTTTTGGGCTGCCGCCGCCACCGCGCTCGTTTTCACGGCGATGTCGATCGCTGTGTTCGGCCTCGCCGTGGTGCCGTTGTTTGTTCATGCAATCCACATTGCCAGTCTGGCACTGAACATCGGTGCCGCGCCGTGGAGTCAGGGGGCCAGTGCGTTTTCCGCCCTGCGCCTGCTAGGCGCGTCGAGCGCGATAGCCTACGCGGCACAAGCGGGGACCGCGACCTTCGCCGCGTTAACGGTCGGCTGGGTTTGGCGCACCTGTCATGCAACAGAGGTCCGCGCACTCGCCTTGGTCGCCGGCACCATGCTCACGAGCCCCTATCTCTTTATCTACGACACCGTCTGGCTCGGCATCCCGTTGGCAATGTATACCGCGCAAGCACTGCGCACCGGCTGGCTGCGCGGCGAACGCGAGGTGTTTTGCCTCGCCTGGGCATTTGCTCCGATCGGATTATTGTTGGGCGCCTTTGTCCATATCGGCATCGGGCCATTCGTCTTCGCAGCGTTGTTGTGGTTTGCGGTACGGCGTGCAAGGCAAGCACATCCATCGACGCCGATGGATAACGACTTCACTCCCACCCCAAAAGCGCGTTAACATGCAGGCATCGTTTCACCCAGGAATGTAAGCCATGCATAGGGATCTGTTCAATCAATCGTCGGCTGACTGGGCGGCCGACCCGCGCAGAACGTTCGATGCGTGGTTGTCCGCGCGTCATTTTCGCGGCTCCTCCGCCGACGTATATCGTGCGCAGTGGAACCACTTCCTCGATTGGCTTGCCGAGCGCGGCAAGACGCTGCTGAATACCGAGCCGTCGCTGATCGACGAATTTGCCGCAACGCTCGATGTGAAACGTCAGCAACGAGCGCGGTATCTGCGCATTATGGAACGCGTGTTCGACGACATGTTCCAGGAGCGTCCGGCGGCAGGCAATCCGGCCCGACCGGTCGCACGGGCGATCGATGCGCCGTGGACGGACACGCGTTCGAATGCGCCAACCGGCTTTCTGTCGGAACCCGAACGCCTACAGCTCTGGGCTGCGCTCGAGCGCAGCGAAGCGGCAAACGGCGTTCCGCTGCATTG
>CAWUJR010000353.1:0-4491 GCA_963922375.1 uncultured Robbsia sp. | reverse complement strand
CTCGGCAATCGCTGCCAGCGACGCTTCGGCGCGTGCGGGATTGCGCACGGCAATGCGTGCGATCTCGATGCCGCGACCGGCGCGACGTTTGATTTCTGCCTGATTGCGGCGCAGCACCGAATACGTGCCACCGCCGACAGTACCGAAGCCGAGAAGCCCCGCTTTGATCGATTCCATTCAGCCGTTCTTTTTAAAAAGGATAAGGAGAGAGCGTCGTTTCGCTCACATCAACGTCAGTGTCCTGCGGTTACCCGGATGCCGCCGAGCCGGCACCCGGGTTGGCGCTCAGACCGTGTGGCGCTTGCGGTAACCGTCCAGAAACCGGGCAATGCGTTCCATCGATTGCGTCAGATCGTCGACATTCGGCAAAAATACGACCCGGAAATGATCCGGCGTCGGCCAATTGAAGCCGGTTCCCTGCACCACCAGCACGCGCTCTTCGCGCAGCAAGTCAAAAATGAACTGCTGGTCGTCGACGATCGGGTAGATCTTCGGGTCGAGCTTTGGAAATAGATACAGCGCCGCTTTCGGCTTCACGCAGCTCACGCCCGGAATCGACGTCAACATGTCGTACGCCAGTTCACGTTGCTTGAACAGACGCCCGCCCGGCGCGATCAGATCGTCGATGCTCTGATACCCCCCCAGCGCCGTCTGAATCGCATATTGCCCCGGCACATTCGCGCACAGCCGCATCGATGCAAGGATGTTCAAACCCTCGATGTAATCGCGCGCCCCGCGCCGGTCGCCCGAGACCACCATCCAACCGGCCCGAAAACCGCAGGAACGATAGCTCTTCGACAAGCCGTTGAAAGTCACCGTCAGCACGTCTTCGGAGAGCGCCGCCATCGACGTGTGTGTCTCACCGTCGTACAGAATCTTGTCGTAGATCTCGTCGGCATAGATGATGAGTTCGTGCTGACGGGCCAGTTCGATGATCTCCAGCAACAGCGCGTCCGGGTACAGCGCACCGGTCGGATTGTTCGGGTTGATCACCACGATGGCGCGCGTGTTCGGCGTGATCCGCGCCCGGATGTCGTCGATATCCGGCAACCAGCCGTTCGATTCGTCGCACATATAGTGCACCGGCGTGCCCCCGGACAAGCTGACTGCCGCCGTCCACAGCGGATAATCAGGTGCGGGCAGCAGCACTTCATCGTGCTCGTTGAGCAGCGCCTGCATCGCCATCACGATCAGTTCCGACGCGCCGTTACCGATGTAGATGTCGTCCAAACCGACGCTGGCGACCTTCTTCTGCTGCGTGTAATGCATCACCGCCTTGCGCGCGGCGAACACGCCCTTCGAGTCCGAATAGCCGGCTGATGCCGGCAGATTGCGGATCATGTCCTGCACGATTTCGTCAGGCGCATCAAAGCCGAACGGCGCCAGATTGCCGATGTTCAGCTTGATGATCTTGTGCCCTTCGTCCTCGAGGCGGCGCGCCTCGTCAAGCACGGGACCGCGAATGTCATAGCAGACGTTCGACAGTTTGTTCGATTTCAGAATGGATTTCACGGCGTGGGACGGTTCGGTTTCTGCGCGCGGTCGGGCGCGACGAGGCTTTGACGAAAAAACGGATGACGGCCGCAACGGCCTGCTTAAAAGCTATAATTCAGGCGATTATGACAGAAATCGGCCGTCCGCCGGTCCAAAACGCGCGTCTTGGACGCCCTCGCGCGCCGGTGGATCCATCAAGGAACCGCGCTTTGAAACTTCATCAGGAATCCAGTGCCGACCTGAATAATGTCACCGCATACGGGCCGGACTATGTCGAGGTCAACAAAGAACGCTTCGACTCGAGCGTGCTGTTGTTTCCGCAAGGGCCGGTTGTGCGCTGGCCGGTCGAGCGTTTCGATGCGCTGGCACCGAACGACTTTGCCGCGCTGGCCGAAGCTGCACCCGAACTGGTGATATTCGGTACCGGCGCGCGCCTGCGCTTCGGTCATCCGCGTCTGTTTGCGGCGCTGACGCTGCAGGGCATCGGTGTCGAAACCATGGATTTCGCCGCGGCGTGTCGCACATTCAACATCCTCGTATCCGAGGGACGCCGGGTCGCTGCCGCCCTGTTGCTCGAACCCGCGCAAGGCGATTGATGCGCCGCCCCCGGCTACGCGTCGCCCCACTCGTTTCGCCTCCTCTTTTGATATAGGCCGTCACGGCCAGACCTGAGACAGTCCACCATGAGCCCCTCCTCCCCGTCCACGCACGATAGCGACACGACGTCCCGCGCACAGGACGCCGCAGCGGCACTGCCCTTCCTGCCGTTCACCCGTCCGGAGATCGACGATGAAACGATCGCGGGTGTCGCCGACGTACTGCGTTCCGGATGGATCACCACCGGCCCGCAAAACCAGGCATTCGAAGCAGCGCTTTCTGCACGGTTTGGCGGTCGTCCTGTGCGAACATTCAACAGCGGCACCGCCACGCTTGAAATCGGGCTGCGGATTGCCGGTGTTGGTCCCGGCGATGAGGTGATCACGACGCCGTTGTCGTGGGTCGCCACCAGTAATGTCGTCATCGAGGTCGGCGCGACACCGGTGTTCGTCGACATCGATCCCGCCACGCGCAATATCGATCTCGACTTGCTCGAAGCCGCGATCACGCCACGTACGCGCGCGATCATTCCGGTGTATCTGGCCGGGCTGCCGGTGGATATGGATCGGCTGTATGCGATCGCGCGACACCATAACCTGCGGGTCATCGAGGACGCCGCCCAGGCATTAGGCGCGTCTTGGGGCGGCCGCGAGATCGGCAGCTTCGGCGATCTGGTATCGTTCAGCTTTCATCCGAACAAGAATCTGACGTCGATCGAGGGCGGTGCGCTGGTGCTGAACGACGCCGACGAAGCCCGGCTGGCCGAGAAATATCGGCTGCAAGGCGTCACGCGAAGCGGTATGGACGGGATGGAGGTCGATGTGCTTGGCGGGAAATATAACCTGACCGATGTCTCGGCGCGCGTCGGCCTGGGCCAATTGCCGCACCTGGACCGATTCACCGCGACGCGGCGCGCGTTGGCCAAACGTTATTTCGACGGCTTCGCGAACGGCGCGGCCGTAGCGGCAGGGGTCGCGTTGCCGGTCGCGGACTTCGAGAACAGCAATTGGCATATGTTCCAGATCGTCTTGCCGCAAGCGGCACCGACGGGCGATGCCACTGACGCGCGTCCTGCATTTGCGGATCGCGCGGCTTTTATGATTGCGCTTAAGGAAGCGCAAATCGGTACCGGTGTACATTACCCGCCGATTCATCTGTTCAAGCTGTATCGCGAACGGGGATTCGGCCCCGGCATGTTCCCCCACGCGGAACGCGTGGGCGCGTGGATCGTCACGCTGCCGCTGTTCACGCAGATGCAAATGAGCGATGTCGACCGCGTGACGCGCACGATCAATGCGCTCTATTCGACGCCCGCTTCATCTGGCCTATGATGAAAATGAACCAGGAAAATCAGCAAGTAAGTATGAGCAATAAAGCATGAGGTATCCCGAGCTTTCCGTCATCATCCCGGTCTATAACGAAGAGGCCGGCCTCAAGGCGCTGTTCGATCGGCTCTACCCGGCGCTTGACGCGCTGGATACCCACTACGAAGTGATCTTCATCAACGACGGCAGCCGGGACCGATCCGCGGCGATGCTGGCGGATCAATTTACGCTGCGCGAAGACGTCAGCCGGGTGATCCTGCTGAACGGCAACTATGGCCAGCATATGGCCATCCTCGCCGGTTTCGAGCATGCGCGCGGCGATATCGTCGTGACGCTGGATGCCGACTTGCAGAACCCGCCCGAGGAAATCGGCAAGCTGGTGCGGAAGATGCGCGAGGGCTTCGACTACGTGGGCACCGTCCGTGCGCAACGCCAGGATTCGATGTTCCGGCGCAAGGCGTCGCTGCTGATGAATCAACTGCGCGAACGCATCACGCGGATCAAGATGACCGACCAGGGCTGCATGCTGCGCGCATATAGCCGGCGCATCGTATCGACGATCAACCGGTGTGGCGAAATCAATACCTTCATTCCGGCGCTCGCCTATACGTTTGCGCAGAATCCGACCGAGATCGACGTGGCGCACGAAGAGCGCTTCGCCGGCGAATCGAAGTATTCGCTATATGCATTGATCCGCTTGAATTTCGACCTGGTGACCGGGTTTTCGGTCGTGCCGTTACAGATGCTGTCGTTCGTGGGGATCCTGCTGTCGGCCGGCTCGGCGGCGTTGTTTCTGCTGCTGATGATCCGGCGCTTTATCGTCGGCGCCGAAGTTCAGGGCGTGTTCACGCTGTTTGCGATCAACTTCTTCATGCTCGGCGTCGTGCTGTTTTCGCTGGGTCTGCTCGGCGAATACATTGGCCGGATTTACCAACAGGTGCGCGGACGTCCGCGCTATCTGGTACAGACCCTGCTGGAAGGCAAAGAGGAACCGAGCAACGACGCGGCGGCAACCAGCCCGATCCCCTCCGCCGCTTCGGGCCGCGCCGCGGCGTTCGGCGATGGCGTGATTCGC
>CAWUJR010000352.1:0-4497 GCA_963922375.1 uncultured Robbsia sp. | reverse complement strand
CGCTGCCTCCCGAGTACCTCGCGTCGTCCGCGCCCATCGTCACCGACTCCGTTGCGTTGCCTCGCGTTGACTTGCCTTGCCTTGCCTTGCGAGAAACTGAAATTTTCATTTATGCATAATTTTCAATATAGCAAAGCTTTTTTCGTTTCAAAATAGTTTCGATCAACTTTCGGACGCGCTGCGGGAAGGGATCAAAGATTCAGAACGACATCACGAAGCAGATTTGCTTGAAATGGGGCGAGGGGTGCATGCCCCCGTGGGACGATGCCTAGGGGTGCCGTCGAACGCGCGAGTGCGTGTGGGACGAACGGGTAGGTTGCTGCTAGACTTCTCGGACCTTCTGACTGGGGAATGCCGATGCAGCGTACGTCGCTAACGGTTCGATTCGTGTTTGCAATATGCCTTCTGGCGGCGACCTTCAATCATGCGAAAGCCATTGCGCAGCACGGTTTGTTTTTCGATTACGGCTATGGCCATGACATCACCATCGCAAGCAAGCTTTACTGGGACATCTTGGTCATCCTCGACCCACTGGCCGCGCTCCTGTTGTTCATCAAACCGCGCGCTGGCATCTTGCTGACTGCGGCCATCATCATCAGCGACGTTGCCCACAACACGTATTACGTGGTCGCCTACGATCACTGGTATGCGGTTTTTTATTTGTCTCAAGTCGCGTTTCTCATTGCCGTCTTAGGGTTGGCGCCGCTGGCGTTGAAGCCGTTTCCGAGAGAGCAGCGGTAGATGTCCTCACTTCCATGTTCGGTTAAACCGCTATCCCCGCCGGATCACGTCGCTTGGTGCACGCTGCGCAGTCAGCTGTGGCCGCATGTTCGCTATGACGACCACGTCCTCGAAACGCAGCGACTGCTGTCCGACAAACTGACCTATTCGGCTTTTATCGCCTTTTCTTCGGCTAACTTACCCGTCGGTTTCGCCGAGGCCGCGGTTCGTTCCGATTACGTTAATGGTTGCCACACGTCGCCGGTGCTGTTCCTTGAAGGCATTTACGTGATTCCGACCGCACGTCGGGCAGGCGTGGCGACCGCGCTTTGTGCGGCCATTGCCGAATGGGGTGCCGCTCGCGGGTTGACTGAGTTCGCATCGGATACCGGCGTCGACAACCTTTATGCGCAAGCATTACACCGTGCGCTCGGGTTCGAGGAAACCGAGCGGGTCGTGTTTTTCCGGAAACGTCTCTGACCTTTCGCTTAGCCAACCATCGTGCGCTTTACGGAGGCTTTTTCATGTTTCGCGAGCGCTGAGTTCGACGCCGAGCGAGCGCCCCCGCCGCATTCGCCCCGTCCGATACGGTTTGACCAACGTGATGGGGCGCTCGCTGGCGACGTTGCGCGGATTTCGCTGCGAGCGTTCCGCGGCGTGCGCCATGCAGGCCTCGCTGACGGCGGGATATACGCTTGACCTATGCCGGCGACAAATTACAACGGTATATACGTTTGCCATATCTAGGAAGACTGGGGCATTCCGCCACAGTAAGTCACTCAGCCTTTCTCGTAAGCCACGTAGTTGCGTTGGATCGCAATATGATCGGCGATGTATTTTGCGTCGTGCCAGCAACCATAGATGAATGACGACGCACGGTTGGTCAGCTCCGGCAGTCCGAGGAAGTAGATGCCACTTTCCGCCGAGATACCGCGCTTGTGAAAAGGCATCCCCTTCTCATCGAATGCGTCCACTTGCAGCCAGCTAAAGTCGAACTTAAAGCCGGTGGCCCACAGAATCGTGGTGATCCCTGCTTGTGCCAGATCCAGGGTAAGGATCGGTTGCGTCATGCACGCGGGATCTTCCAGCAAATTCCACGCTTCGGGCTCCGGGGGCAGATCGATGCCATTGCGTTCGATGTACGCATCGGCCTCACGCAGCACATCGAAATACGCTTCGTCACCGGCCGCGACGTTCTTGATTAGGTCGTCGGCGATCCGGAGCACACCGTTCTCATAGCCATCGGTCAATCCGAGCACCGTAATGCCCATGTGCGCGAGGCGTCGGAAATCCATCGTCTTGCCGCCGTCATACCCACTGACCGCAAACGCCACGTGTTTCTTCGCCGGCTTCGTCTTGATCTCGTCCCATTTGCCGAGCACACCCAACCACCACACGTAGTCGCGATTCCGATACGAGCGCGGCGGCCGGTAGTGCTCGCCGATGGACAGATAAACCGTCCTTCCCGCAGCCCTGAGCTCCTCGGCAATCTGCGAACCGGACGCACCGCCGCCCACCACCAGCACCGCCCCCTCCGCCAGTTGCCCCGGATTTTTGTACGCCGACGAATGCAGTTGGCGAATGCCGACATCGTTCGGCACGATCGCAGGATAATGCGGCACCTGGAACGGGCCGGTGGCAGCGACGACGCGCTTTGCCTGGAGCACGCCTTCCGAGGTCGTGACCGTGAATCCCGGGCGGTTCTCGCTGCGCTTGACTTGCTTGACTTCTACGCCCGTGCGGATAGGCGCAGCGATCATTTTGGCGTAGTCCTCGAAGTACTGCGCCATCCGCTCTTTCGGCGGAAACACATCAGGTGCCACGTCGTGAAACGTGAGATTCGGGAAACGGTCATGCCATGCGGGTCCATTGGCCACCAGAGAGTCCCAGCGTTCGGAGCGCCACCGTTCCGCCACGCGTTTGCGCTCTAGTACAATGTGCGGCACCTTCATCTCCGACAGGTGTTCGCTCATCGCCACCCCCGACTGGCCTGCGCCGATGACCAGCGTATCGATTTCTTCGACTGACATTTTTGATCCTGAAAGAAGCACTGAGGTCGTTCGGCCCGCCATCCAGCCCATGCCGGTGTCGATGGAAAACATCAACACCGCACGACTGACTATGGACGTGTGAACGCGAGGTTCGTATGCAACGGAAGTTAGCGCAAAGTCGCCTCCACTGAGAACCAGCATTTTCGAATGCGCCCCGTCAGAAAAACAAAAGGGCTGCGATGCCGCCTCGCGCCATGTCGCCATCGTAGCGGGTCAAATTGTTCGGAGGCGCCATCGCGCGTGTGGCCTCTGATTTTCCGACGCCGCCCCTCAAGATTCGCAAAGATCCGCGCAATTATTTTCTCGTATTCTCCCAATCGTAAAAGGAAATCCGGCGTATGCCGTGGCGATCGTGCCCGACATTCGCTCGCTTTCCGCACAGAGACAAAGCGATTGCAAATTCGACCTCCATGAAATCAGTTGACGCATCAGCCAGCAGCCAAGCCGTTCAGTCGTCGAACGATGCCGAGTTCGCGGTCAACTTGCGGGGTATTGTCGCGCGATATCGCGGGCAAACGGTGCTGCATGACGTGTCATTGCACATCCGGAACGGTGAATTCCTGACGTTGATGGGACCGTCTGGTTGCGGCAAGACCACCCTCCTCGATCTGATCGCCGGTGTCACGCACGCAGACCAGGGCGAGATCATCATCGACGGCCAGCTGGTGACGGCTCTCCCTTCACCTCAGCGTCACATCGGCGTCGTGTTGCAGAACGACTCGCCGTTTCCCGATGCGGGTGTGGCGGAGACGATCGGCCATGCGCTGTGCCGGCGCGACGCCGCAGCCGAAGAGATCGCCGAACGTGTCGACGCGGTGATGCATCTGGTCAAGCTCGATGGTCTTGGACACCGCCAGCCAAGCGCGCTCTCCGGCGCGCAGCAACAACGGCTTGCGTTGGCCCGCGCGTTGGTTATTCGACCCAAGGTCTTGTTGCTCGACGAACCTTTTTCGGCACTCGACCAAGGCCTGGGGGAAGCGATGCAGGGCGAGATTCTTCAGATTCAGCGTCAACTCGGTATCACCACGGTGCTCGCCACCCGCGATCGGGACGCCGCCCTCCGCATGTCGGACCGTATCGCGGTGATGTCGGCGGGTCGTATTCTCCAGATCGACGCGCCCGATGCGATCTATCGCCGACCGAGCGATCCTGCTGTCGCCGCCTTTCTCGGCGACGTCAACGTTTTGACCGCGCACTTCCATGGACAAGATTCGCGGCATATACACCTCCGCATGGGTGCGGGCTTCGTCAGCATTGAGCGGGGGCGGCTGGTCGGCGCACAACACGATGGCGGAAGAATGAATGTCTATGTGCGCCCCGAACATATCCGGTTCGAACCGCTAAGCGATGCCGCGGTGTTGACCGGAACCGTCGTCCAGCACGTCTGTCACGGAGACCACGTAGACAGTTATGTCGATGTGAATGGCGCAGCCGGCGCATCGCAACGGGTGATCGTACGCTCAGTCGGACAGGGCGCGACCGAGCATTTCCCGATCGGCACCGTGACCGCATTGACGCTGCCGCCCCGCCATATGACCGTGTATCCCGAAGCATGACGCATCGATGCGAGTCGATTCGATTCGAATCGATGCCCCGAATATCGCGCTGTCATCGCGCCAAAAAATGAGTATCGCACCATGATCATCCCCGCTTCCATGCATGCCATCGTGGCACGCGAACCCGGCGGCCCTGAGGTACTGACACTCGCCGAACGACCGGTGCCGAC
>CAWUJR010000351.1:0-4498 GCA_963922375.1 uncultured Robbsia sp. | reverse complement strand
TCGCTGCATCTGCCAAGCCGCACCGAGCGACAACAGCACCGCCGCCAACAGCATGGCTGCCGCCTCGAGCAGGATCGGCGGCGGCGGCGGGGGTGGATGCAAATCGGTGACGATCCACGTTGCCTCCGACGGATACCTTACCCATAGACTTTGCCGTTCCCCATTCGGCTCCTTGCCGACGATCACGCTGGTGCCGGGCGGCAGATAGGCGCGCAGCGTGCCGACCAGTCGCTTGCTCGGACCGGTTAAGGGTACTTCCCACAAAATGTCGGGGGGCATCTTTGCTGGCGCAACTTCGCGCGCCCGCAACATCGGCGACACGCCGGCACCGTGCCGCATGTCGTTATGCGCGGCTTCGACGACCAGCAGCAGTTCCCGGGAATAGCCATCGGTTTCGTGATGGGGCCGCTGAATGGTCAACACCGCGAACCATCCGGCCTGCACCGCGAACAAGACCAATGTCGCGAAGAGCGCCATACGCGCGAACAGCGTATCCCACCGCCGCGTGCCCTGTTCACGTCGAGCAGTCGCGGGTGGCATCAGGCAGGTTCGACGTTCGGCACGAAAACGTAGCCTTTCCCGCGTACCGTCTGGATGTGACGCGGATTCGACGGATCTTCCTCGACCAGACGCCGCAGCCGCCAGATCGGGACGTCGAAGCCACGGTCGCGGAAGCTCAGGGCTTCGCCACGCAGTAAATGATGCAAGTATTCGCGACCCAGTACCCGATACGGATGCCGAACGAAAACGTTCAACAGTGCCAGTTCGCTGTCACGCAACGGCTGCGGCTTGCCGTCGGCGAACAAGCGCCGCGACAGACTGTCGAAACGAAAGCGGCCGAACACGAACACATCGCCCGATTCGCCGGGCGGCACCACCGGCGGTATCGGATTCGACACATCGCGACGCAACACCGAGTCGATGCGCGCCATCAATTCGCGGGGTTCGAACGGTTTGACGACATAGTCGTCGGCACCCAGTTCAAGACCGGCCACGCGGTCGCCCACGCTGCCGCGTGCGGTGACGATAATGACTGGAATGTCGTCGCCAGTACTGCGCAGATCGGCAAGCGCGCGCAGGCCGTCAATGCCCGGCATCATCACGTCGAGTACGATCAATGATGGACGCTCGCGCGCCAGTTCCGCAGTCAATGCGCCGCCATCCTCCAGCGTTTTGACCGAATAGCCCCGGGGCGCCAGATAGCGGCTCAACAAGTCGCGGACGGCCGGATCGTCGTCTACTATAAGTACAGAAGTTTCCATCCGTTGATTTTAAAGGCGGCAACGCCTTTGAAGGGGTTATTGCCATGTAAGGATATTACGCCCTCTTACACTTTGAGCAATATGCGGCACGGGCAATGACGTGTCGTTCACACCCAGCAGGCGTGTAAAGACGGGGTGTCAGGTCAATGCGCGGTAAGAATATGTTCCGCACAAAGCGCCGGAGGCCATTAAAATCCAGCTCATGAACAGTCATGTCCTTGTCGTCGATGACGACCCGGTGGTCCGCGACCTGGTCCGAGAATTTTTGCAACAGCGCGGCTTTGCGGTGTCGGTGCTGCACCACGGCGCCGGCTTGCGTCGCCGTATCGAAATGGAACGCCCGGCGATCGTCGTACTCGATGTGATGATGCCCGATATGGACGGCATTACCGCATTGCGCGAGTTACGTGCATCCGGGGACGATATTCCGGTGATTTTCCTCACGGCCCGTTCCGATGTGATCGATCGCATCATCGGACTGGAGCTGGGCGCGGATGACTATTTGCCGAAGCCGTTCGACCCGCAGGAACTGGCCGCGCGAATCCGCACGATCCTGCGCCGTCGTATTGCCGTGAGCCCCGGCGTGCCGGAAAGCCGTCCGCCCTACCGTTTTGGCCCGTTCGAGGTCGATTTCGCTGCGCGCGAATTGCGCCGTAATGGCGAGCGCCTGCCGCTGTGCGAAAGCGAGTTTGCGACGCTACAGGTGTTCGTCCGCAATGCGATGACGGTCATGAAGCGCTCGCGCTTGAGCGAATTGCTCCACGGCCAGTCGGACGGCGCGCGGGATCGCAATCTGGATGTATCGATCTGGCGGCTGCGCCGGGTGATCGAAAGCGACCCGTCCGAACCCAGTTATATCCAGACGGTCTGGGGAAAAGGATATATCTTCGTGCCCGACCGCGAAATGGGCGCGGCCGAACACCTGACGAGTTGATCAGTAGTTACTGCCGCCCATCATCAGACGTTGCAACCAACCCTGACTGGTCGATCCCTTCAAGATACCGTCGCCGACCTGTTCGATCCGGGCATTGGCGATCTTCGTCGAGGAGACCGTATTGCCGGAGCCGATATCGATCGGATTGACGATGCCGGAGAAACGGACGTTTTCCTGATCGTTGTTGGTCGAAATGATCTTGTCGCCGGACACTTCCAGATTGCCGCTCGGCAGCACTGAAATGACGGAAACGGCCAAGGTACCGCTCAACGTGCCATTGCCGGTAATCGCGCCCTTGCCGTTGAAGTCGCTGGCCGCCGTGCCGATATTGAAGAACCGTGCGAGCGTTCGCGTCGCGCCCACACCGCCATCGGCCGCTTTCGCATTGATGTCGCTGGATCGAGATGCTTCCGTGGTGGCTTTGTTGCTGGTCGAGAAGCTCTCTTCAAGCTTGATCGTCAGCAAATCGCCTACATGCCGTGCGCGCGGCGTTTCATATAGCGCCAGCGATGTGCCGGTTTGGTAGATGCTGCCTTGCTGCGCGAGCGCGGTCTGCGGATTCATCAGCGGCGGATAGGTCGGCACGTGCACGATCGACTGCGGGCCAGGACTGAAACAGCCGGCGAGCGAACAAGTGGCCGCCGCAATGAGGGTGGCACGCAGCGTACGAATCCGCGGCGGCAATGACCGCGTGGACGAGGACGGCGATGTCGTCAGATGAGAGGATGGCATAGCAGCTTGGCTGGCAGAACGGGGGAGCAAAGTCTCTGGCATGACATTCACGCTCAATCAATCGCCGCGGCACAAGCATCGAACGGCACTGCGGCAGGGTGACCGATCAATGGCACGACCTTCAGCGTGGCTGAAAACGCGCGGCAAGGGAAAGCCGCCACACCGCAGCCGCCGATCGACTGAAGAGCGACTGCGGTGAGAAGCCATACGGCAATACGCGAGACAATATTCATGAGAGTCGGGGGCCAGGAAAGGCCGGCAGCGGATGCATGCGGATTTGCTAAGGTCGAATAATGCCGGAGCGCACACCAGCATCATCGACAGATAAACCCTTTCATTTCGCCAAACCTTACCGATTCTTACATAAAATCTTACTGGGCCGTTTGGGTGGTGTGAGCACACCGACGCGCCAGCAACGCACACCCACGGCGGGCCACCGCGACGGTGGCGGCTACAGGCGGTGAGCGAAAGACAATCGACCAGCGTCAGGCGATCGCGCAATGGTCCATTCCAGCGCGCTTCGGGAATGGTTATACCGCTTTCTGCTGAACGATCTGCTAGCATGGTTTCGTCCGGGACCGACCGTTCGGTCGCGGCCGCTTATTATCGTTAGCGGTCACGTATCCATGACGTCATGGCCCGGTAACGCCCGTATCGCATGCTGCCGCCCCGCCGGGGCGGTGGCGGCGCAGAGGGGCGATTTTCCGCTTTCTTCAACAGAACAAGGAATCCGATATGACCATTTTTCTCGGTGACACCGCACCCGATTTCGAACAGGATTCGTCGATCGGCAAGCTCAAGTTTCACGAATGGGCAGGCGACTCATGGGTCATTCTGTTCTCTCACCCAGCCGATTTCACCCCCGTTTGCACCACCGAGCTGGGGTTGACGGCCAAACTGAAGCCGGAACTGGATAAACGCCATGTCAAGGCGATCGCATTGTCGGTCGACGACGCGAAGTCGCATGGTGAATGGATCAAAGATATCGAAGAGACACAGAAGACGGTCGTCGGCTTTCCGATCGTCGCCGATCACGATCGCAAGGTCGCGACACTGTACGGCATGATCCATCCGAACCAGTCGGCGACGGCAACCGTGCGTTCGGTCTTCATCATCGATCCGAAAAAGAAAGTCCGGCTGACGCTGACCTATCCGATGAGCACGGGCCGCAACTTCGACGAAATCGTGCGCGTCATCGATGCGTTGCAGTTGACCGACGGTTACAGCGTCGCGACGCCCGGCAACTGGAAAGACGGCGATGACGTGATCATTCCGTTGACGATCAAGGACGAAGCCGAGCTGAAGCAGAAGTTCCCGGCGGGCTATAAGGCAGAGCGTCCGTATCTGCGTCTGACGCCGCAGCCGAACAAGTAAGCTGTGAGGAAAGATCGGCGAATTCGCGCACCAGCGTCGTATCGTCGATCATCTGCAGATCCGGGCACGCTTGCCCGGAAAATACTTGTTGGATCAGGCTACGCATGACCTTGCCGGATCGGGTCCGTGGGAACCCTGTGACGATAAAAATCCGGCGCGGCCGCGCGGCGCTCCCCAGCGCCGCCACGACGCGCTG
>CAWUJR010000350.1:0-4508 GCA_963922375.1 uncultured Robbsia sp. | reverse complement strand
GCTGTGCGGCCGTGACCGCGTGCAGCGTCGCACCCTTGATCTCGTTATTATCGTGTTCGGCAATCAGAAGAATGGTCATGTTTACAGCACCTTCGCTTCGTTCTTAAGTTTGTCCACCAGCGCCGCGACATCCGGCACCATTTCGCCTGCCTTACGCTGCGGCGGCTCGGCCACCTTCAATGTCTTCAGACGCGGCGTGACGTCCACGTTCAGCGACGCCGGCGTGATGGTTTCCAGCGGCTTCTTCTTCGCCTTCATGATGTTCGGCAACGTGACGTAGCGCGGCTCGTTCAAACGCAAATCGGTAGTCACCACCGCCGGCAGCGACAGCGACAGCGTTTCCGCGCCACCGTCGACTTCGCGCGTCACGGTCGCCCGATCGCCTTCGATCGCGATCTTCGAGGCAAACGTCGCCTGCGGCAATCCGGTCAGCGCGGCCAACATCTGGCCGGTCTGGTTCGAATCGTCGTCGATCGCCTGCTTGCCCAAAATGACCAGCTGCGGCTGCTCGCGCTCGACCAGCGCCTTCAGAATCTTGGCCACCGCCAACGGCTGCAATTCGTCCGCCGACTCGACGAGAATCGCGCGGTCCGCGCCGATCGCCAGCGCCGTGCGCAGCGTTTCCTGCGATTGCGTCACGCCGCACGATACCGCGACGATCTCAGTCGCGATGCCGGCTTCCTTCAGCCGCACCGCTTCCTCGATGGCGATTTCATCGAACGGATTCATCGACATTTTCACATTCGCAATGTCAACGCCCGAACCGTCGGATTTCACACGTACCTTGACGTTGTAGTCGACCACGCGCTTGACGGGCACCAGGATTTTCATGCACACGCTCCATAAGCATTGAAACGATCACGCGGCGCCGGGCACTTTCACCCGCGCTCAATCACGAACGATCGTTCTATTTTAAAGGTAAAACCTGACTAAATTCTACAGCCAGCGCTGAGCGCGCACTCTAAACCACGCGAGCGACGCGTCAATGACCCGCGCGTCACCTCTACCACGACGTCACCACGGCCCCTTGGAATGTCGTCTCGACAAAGCGTTTCACATCGGGCGACCGATAGGCCTTGATGAGCTCGGCGACCCAGGGCTTCGATTTGTCCTGCGTTCGCACCACCAACACATTGGTGTACGGACCGGTAGGCGGGTCGACATCGATCGCATTCTTACGGGGCGATAAGCCAGCCTGCAACGCGAAATTCGTATTGATCGCGGCCAGATCCACATCTTCCAGCGCATGCGCGATCTGCGCCGCATCCAGTTCGACAAATTTCAGCTTCTTTGGATTGCCCATCACATCCAGCGAGGTCGCCGTCAATCCGGTGCCGGGGCGCAACGTGATCAGCTTCGCTTTTTGCAACAGCAGATACGCACGGCCGCCATTCGTCGGATCGTTCGGCACCGCCACGCGCGCGCCGTCTTTCAGGGCGGACAGCGACGTGATCCTCTTCGAATACAGCCCCATCGGGAAGTTGACCGTCTGTGCGACGCTGACGAGTTTATAGCCGCGATCGCGCACCTGCGCATCCAGGAACGGCTGATGCTGATAGCTATTCGCATCCAGATCGCCAGCGGCCAATGCCGCGTTCGGCTGGATGTAATCGCTGAATTCGACGATCTGAATGGTCAGCCCCTCGCGTGCCGCGACCTTCTTCACGGCTTCCATGACTTGCGCATGCGGGCCTGCGGTCACGCCGACCTTGATGGTCTCGTTCGCTTGCGCAGCGCTGACCGCCCCCATCGTCACCGACGCCAGCAACGCGCCCGTCACCACCGCGGCGTTCAACGATGCGAATGGCGCCCGTACCGCCGCGATCAGGCGGGACGCTGACCGTGTGGTAGCGCGATTGAGAACGTCACGATATTGCATAGTGCTCCCCGACGGTTACCAAATAGCCTCGAATGTGCCGCGTCTGCGCAGGCGGCACCCAACGTCATTTATGGCTCAGACGTCGCACCAACCAGTCGCCGAACGACTGCACCAGTTGCACGAACACGATCAGAATCAAGACGACCGCCAGCATCACGCTGGGCAGGAAACGTTGATAGCCGTAGCGAATGCCCAGATCGCCGAGTCCGCCACCACCGATCGCGCCCGCCATCGCGGAATAACCGACCAGGCTCACGAACGTAATCGTCAAACCCGCGATGATGCCAGGCCAAGCCTCCGGCAGCAGGATCTTCGTAACGATCTGCCAGGTGGTAGCGCCCATCGATTGGGCCGCCTCGATCAGCCCCCGGTCGACTTCGCGCAGCGCCGTCTCGACCAGTCGGGCGATGAAGGGCGCAGCCGAGATGGTCAGCGGCACCAGCGCCGCCGCCGTACCGATCGACGTCCCCACCACCAGCCGGGTGAACGGGATTACCGCAACCAGCAAGATGATGAACGGCGTACTGCGCACCGCGTTGACGATGATGCCGAGACCCCCATTGACGCTGCGGTTCGCCAGCACACCCTCGCGATCGGTCAGATACAACACGATGCCCAGCGGCACGCCGACAACCGCACCGATCACGCCGGAAATACCCACCATGAACAACGTTTCCCAGAACGCCTGCAGAAACATTGGATACAGTTCATCCCACATGCGACAACTCCTCCACCACGATGCCCCGTTCGCGCAGTGAGGCCATCGCCTCGGCGACCGTGCCCGGTGCACCGCTCGCCAGTACCGCCAGCGAGCCGAACGCCTGTCCTTGAATTTCATCGACCTGACCGTGCAGGATCGAAATGTCGATTGCGAACTTGCGGATCGTCTCCGAGATCACCGGTTGACCGACACCGTCACCGGAGAACGCCAGTCGGTACAGATGATCGCGGCCGGCGACCAGCCGTTCACCGATTCGCGCCTTCAGCGCCGATGGCAGTTCCTGCGCAATCACATCGCCGATCATGGCGCGCGTGACTTCGTGACGCGGTTGCAGGAACACATCGATCACGCGGCCGGTCTCGACCAGGCGTCCCGCATCCAGCACCGCGACGCGATCGCAGATCTGCTTGATCACTTCCATCTGGTGCGTGATCAGCACCACCGTCAGCCCCAGTTCCCGATTGATCTGCTTGAGCAGGTCCAGAATCGAGCGCGTCGTCTCCGGATCGAGCGCCGACGTCGCCTCATCCGACAACAGCACCTTCGGATTGCTGGCCAATGCGCGCGCGATACCCACCCGCTGTTTCTGGCCGCCACTGATTTGCGACGGATAGCGATCGCGTTGTGCGCTCAAGCCAACCAACTCGAGGATGGGCGCGACCGCCTTCTCGATCTGGCGCTTGGACTGACCGGCCAATTCGAGCGGCAACGCAATATTGCCGAACACGGTGCGCGACGACAGCAGATTGAAATGCTGAAAGATCATGCCGATGTCGCGTCGCGCCTGGCGCAGTGCATCAGGTGCCAGCGTGGTCAGCTCCCGGCCGGCCACGCTCACGCTGCCCTCGGTCGGGCGCGTCAGCAGATTGATCGTTCGCACCAGCGTGCTCTTGCCCGCACCGCTACGGCCGATGATGCCGAACACCTCGCCCGCTCCAATCGACAGGTCGATCGCATGCACCGCGTCGATCGGTCCATTCGGGCCGGCGAAACGCTGAGTGATATTCTTGAGTTCGATCATTGCGTCAAAAAAATAGGCGAGTGACTGGGAATTCACAGTCAGCCGCCGTGGATCTGGTTCTGCTTGCTTGTTGCTGGTTTGCTGCTGGTTTATTGCAGCGCGCTACTTGCTTGTCACGGGCGCCGCGACGCGCGTCGTCGACGGCTCGTTGTGCCCCGCATTCTACCGTGAGGGGCCGATCCCAGTCAGAACCGTTGGCGATCAGCTTATTCCGAAAAAGTATGTGGACCGGATGCCGGTGCCGTTCCGAGTGTTCACAAATCGGTCAACGCACGCAGATGCGCGACCACACTGCGCCCCAGTGACGACGGATCGTAGCCACCTTCGAGACAGCTGACAATCCTGCCGCCCGCGTGCTGTCGGGCCACCGCGACGATCCGCCGTGTCACCCACGCAAAGTCGTCTTCGACCAAACCGAGATTGCCCATATCGTCTTCGCGGTGGCCATCGAACCCTGCCGAGATGAAGATCATCTGCGGTGCGAAAGCAGCCAACCGCGGCAACCAGTCGCGCTCGACGGCCTCGCGCAGTGCCGCGCCGCCACTAAGGGCGGGCACAGGCACATTGACCACATTCGCACCCAGTGGCGGCACGCCGGAAAACGGATAGAAAGGGTGCTGAAAAATGCCGCACATCAGCACACGCGGATCGTTGGCAAAAATGGCCTCCGTGCCGTTGCCGTGATGGACATCGAAATCGATGATCGCGACACGGATGAGCCCACGGACCTCCAATGCATGCAACGCTGCCACCGCCACATTGTTGAATAGACAAAACCCCATGGCTCGATCGCGGCTTGCGTGATGGCCCGGCGGTCGGATGTTGCAGAACGCGTTGTCGAGACGCCCGTCCAGCACGGCATCGGTTGCCGCGACGGCCGCCCCCGC
>CAWUJR010000349.1:0-4525 GCA_963922375.1 uncultured Robbsia sp. | reverse complement strand
GACGCGGCAGCCATCGTTAAGCTGACCGACCCCGCGGCCATCGCCCTCGGCGACACGCTCAGCGTCCCGGTTGTCCCGACTACGCTTTACTCATAGAGATTTTCGTCATGAACGCTCCAGGCTTGCTTACAAATCCCGTGGTTGCTCCCGCATTGAAGAGTGGTATGGACGTGTGTCCGCTGATCGCCATTCTGCGCGGCTTGCAGCCGGAGCATGCGGTCGATGTCGCACACGCGTTGTACGCGGCCGGGATCCGCGTGATCGAAGTGCCATTGAACTCGCCGCATCCGTTCGATAGCATTGCCGCGATCGTCGATGCGCTGCCGAAAGACGCTTGTATCGGTGCCGGCACGGTGCTGGAAACCGCTCAAGTCGATAAGGTGGCGGCGGCCGGCGGCTCACTGATTGTCATGCCGCATGGCGATGCCGACGTGATTCGCGCGGCGAAGGCTGCGGGACTCGCGTGCGCACCGGGCGTCGCCACGCCCACGGAGGCATTTGCGGCACTGAAAGCCGGTGCCGACGTATTGAAGCTCTTTCCCGCCGAGCAACTCGGACCGGCCATCATTAAAGCGTGGCGGGCAGTGATCCCACGCACGGTCCATCTGCTACCGGTGGGCGGCATCACACCGACACGAATGGCCGAGTTCATTCAAGCTGGGGCAACGGGCTTCGGTTTGGGTTCCGCGCTGTATCAGCCCGGCGACGCAGCAGCGATCGTGGGCGAGCGCGCGCAAGCGTTCGTTGATGCGCTGAAGCAGACGCCGGTCCCTCGATAACAGCGGGTTCTGCGTATCGACACCATTCAGCACATCAGTACATACCTATAATCCGACAGGAGACACATCATGGCATCCTCCCCCGCCGTCACAGGCGACGTCCTTCCGGGCCACTATCCGAGCCTGCTCGATCGCGTCGTCCTGATCACCGGCGGTGCGACCGGCATCGGTGAATCGCTGGTCGAGCATTTCGTCGCACAAGGGGCGAAAGTCGGCTTTATCGATATCGCCGATGAAGCCGGCGAAGCGCTGGTCGATCGGTTGCGCGATAGCGCCCCGGTGACGCATCAGGGCACGCCCATCACCCGCACCACGCCGCTCTTTCGCCATTGCGATCTGACGGATATCGATGCGCTGCGCAACACCATTGCCGATATCCGCGCGACGCTGGGACCAATCGGGGTATTGATCAACAATGCCGCAAACGACAAACGTCACCATATCGAAGACGTTACCTCGGCGTCGTGGGACGCGGGCATCGCGGTCAATCTGAAGCACCAGTTCTTCGCGGCGCAAGCGGTGATCGACGATATGAAACAATTGGGCGGTGGTTCGATCATCAACTTTGGATCGATCAGCTGGAAACTCAAACAAGGTGGGATGCCGGTCTACACGACATCGAAAGCAGCGGTACAAGGTCTGACGCGCAGTCTGGCGCGCGACTTCGGCCCTTTCAATGTACGCGTCAATACGGTCGTACCGGGCTGGGTGATGACCGAGAAGCAGATCCGCCTCTGGGTTGACGAGTCCAGCAAGGAAGAAATTGCAAAGGGACAGTGCATCAATGCCTCGCTGCTGCCGGCTGATCTGGCGCGCATGGCGTTGTTCCTGGCGGCCGACGATAGCCGGATGTGCACGGCGCAGGACTTTGTGGTCGATGGCGGTTGGGTTTGACGACGGAACGAGAAAAGACATGACGCAAGGAAAAGAATCAAATGCGGAAGCAAATGCAGACGCAGATGCAAGCGCAAGCGCAAGCGCAAGCGCCGCATCATCGAACGCGCGGTTGGTCATCGACGCGCAGCATGCGTTAGGCGAAGGGGCAAGCTGGTCACATCACGAATCCGCTTTCTACTGGACCGATATCGAAGGCGCGCGTCTGTGGCGCCACAAGCCGGCATCGCCGTCGGATGAAGGATCTCAGAACGGCGGCGACACGCAAAGTTGGGAGATGCCGGAGCGACTCGCGACGTTTGCACTGTGCGAGGATCCGCGCTACATTCTGCTCGGACTCGCCAGCCGGCTCGCATTTTTTGAACCGGCGACCGGTACAATCACGCACGTCAGCGACGTGGAAGCCGGTCTGAACACCCGCCTCAACGATGGCAAGTGTGATCGCGCCGGCAACTTCGTATTCGGCATGAAAGACGAAGCCGAACCGCCGCAGCCGATCGGCGGCTTTTATCGACTGACGTCCGATCTGCGACTCGAAAGACTGCCCCTGCCGTTCGCCGCCATCTCGAACAGCATCGCGTTCAGTCCGGACGGCTCGCGCATGTATTACTGCGACTCCGTCACCCGCAAGATCCGTTGCTGCGACTACGCGCCGAACGGTCTGCCGACGAACGACCGACTGTTTGTCACGCTCGATGAACCCACCGGCGAGCCCGATGGTTCGACCGTCGATGCCGACGGTGGCCTGTGGAATGCGCAATTTGGCGGTGCACGCGTGGTGCGCTACGACGCGAACGGTCATAAGACCGATGAGATCGCCGTGCCGACCACGCAGCCGACATGCGTCGCATTTGGTGGCCCGGCGCTCGATACGCTGTATGTCACCAGCGCCCGGATCGCATTGGATAGCGACGCATTGGCCGACGACCCGCATGCGGGTGGTATCTTTTCTGCCGTGCCCGGGCATCGCGGTCTCGTCGATACGCGATTTCAAGGCACGCCCGGTCAGCCGGGTCAGACCGGCAAGCCGGGCGAAGCGAAGAAAGCACCGCTGCGCAGTCAGGCGTGGTTCGGCGTGGAGGGCAAGGACGGTTTCATTCACCGCTCGTGGATGAAGAACCAGGGCATTCCACATGACGCGTTCGATGGCCGCCCGGTGATCGGGATTTGCAACACGTGGTCCGAACTGACGCCCTGTAATGCCCATTTCCGCGAGTTGGCGGAGTACGTGAAACGCGGCGTACGCGATGCCGGCGGGATCCCGCTCGAATTCCCGGTGATGTCGCTCGGCGAAACGAATCTGCGGCCGACCGCAATGCTGTTCCGCAACCTCGCATCAATGGATGTCGAGGAATCGATCCGCGGCAATCCGATCGATGGCGTGATCCTGATGGTCGGTTGCGACAAGACCACCCCCGCGCTGCTGATGGGTGCGGCGTCGTGCAACGTACCGGCCATTGCGGTGTCCGGCGGTCCGATGCTCAACGGCCGCTATCGCGGCGGTACATTGGGCTCGGGAACCGGGGTCTGGCAAATGTCCGAAGCGGTGCGTGCCGGCGAGATGACGAAAGAAGCGTTCGTCGAGGCCGAATCCTGCATGAACCGCTCGCGCGGTCATTGCATGACGATGGGCACGGCCTCGACGATGGCGTCGATGGTGGAAGCGCTCGGCATCGGCATGCCGCACAATGCCGCGATCCCGGCGGTGGACGCGCGCCGCCAAGTCCTCGCACAAATGGCCGGGCGTCGCATCGTCGAGATGGTCCGAGACAACATCACGATGGATCAGATTCTGACGCGCGAAGCGTTCGAGAATGCGATTCATACGAATGCGGCCATCGGCGGTTCGACCAATGCGGTCGTGCATCTGATTGCGATCGCGCGACGCATGGGCATCGAGCTGTCGCTGGACGACTGGGAAATGGGTTCGAACGTTCCCTGCCTCGTCAATCTGCAGCCGTCCGGCGAGCATCTGATGGAGGACTTCTATTACGCTGGCGGCCTGCCGGTCGTATTGCGTCGCCTGGATGAAGCCGGCCTGCTGCATCGCAATGCATTGACGGTCAATGGACGCACGATCGGAGAAAACGTCGCCGATGCCGAATGCTTCGACGACAGTGTCATCACGCCGTTCAAGACACCGTTCAAGCCGCATGCGGGCATTGCCGTGTTGCGCGGCAATCTCGCCCCGCGCGGCGCGGTGATCAAGCCGTCGGCGGCCAGCCCCCATCTGCTGAAACATCGCGGCCGTGCGGTCGTGTTCGAGAACATCGAGGAACTGCATGCACGCGTCGATGACGAATCGCTGGATATCGACGAGCATTGCGTGATGGTCCTCAAGGGCGCGGGGCCACGCGGCTATCCGGGCTTTGCCGAGGTCGGCAATATGCCCCTGCCGTCGAAGGTGCTCAAGCGCGGCATTACCGACATGGTGCGCATATCGGACGGACGCATGAGCGGCACCGCGTACGGCACAGTGGTGTTGCACGTGTCACCGGAAGCCGCAGCCGGTGGGCCACTGGCGTTGGTGCAGACGGGCGACATCATCGAACTGGATGTCGCCGAGCGCCGACTGCATCTGGATGTCAGCGACGAAGAACTGCAACGGCGTCGCGAAGCGTGGCAAGCACCTTCCCTTCCGGAACGAGGCTACTACCGGCTGTACGTCGAGCATGTGCTGCAGGCGGACGAGGGCTGCGATCTCGACTTCCTCGTGGGTGGCAGTGGCGCAGCGGTACCGCGCGATTCCCATTGAAGCGCTGAAGCTCTGAAGCTCTGACGCACCGACGCACCGACGCACGGACACTCCGACGCGCCGCATCGCGTCCTGCCCCCACACACGGGGTGCCGAG
>CAWUJR010000348.1:0-4535 GCA_963922375.1 uncultured Robbsia sp. | reverse complement strand
CGCATCGCCGTCGCGACCAGCGCGCTTGCGCCCCTCGCACGGGCTGATGACGGTACGGTCACGCTGTTATTTGCAGACCGCTATGGCTTTACGCCTACGTCCGCGGAAGACCGGCTGCTACACCACAAAACCTCGCGCCGTGATGGCTATGACCGCGCGTGGCAGCGGGCCGAACGGCTTCATGCATTCGACATGCTGTTTTTCAACGATCGGGGGGAATTGACCGAAGGCGGCCGCTCGAATGTCTTCGTCAAATGCGACGGCCGCTGGTGGACGCCGCCGTTATCGTCAGGCGTTTTGCCGGGGATCATGCGCAGCGTATTGCTGGAAGACACCGCGCTGAATGCATCGGAGCGCGTGTTGCGCCGAGAAGATCTGCCGCACGCGCAAGCATGGCTCGTGTGCAATGCGGTACGCGGCGCATTGGCCGCAACGGTGCGGATCTGACGCACCCGCACCGCACCCACGCCGCGCTACACCGATCGATGCAAAGCGGGCCGCCCGCCTTTAGACCAGGGTCAGCGTGACGTCGATGTTGCCGCGGGTCGCGTTCGAGTACGGGCAGACCTCGTGCGCCTTGTCGATCAACGATTGTGCCTGTTCGCGGTCCAGACCCGGCAGCGCGATCTTCAATTCGACCTCGATGCCAAAGCCGTTCGGAATCGGGCCGATGCCGACGCTGCCGTCGATGGCCAGGTCCGCCGGCAACGTGATCTTGTCGCGTGCGGCGACAAACTTCATTGCACCGATAAAACAGGCACTATACCCGGCGGCGAACAACTGCTCCGGATTCGCCCCTTCGCCGCCAGCACCGCCCAATTCGCGCGGCGTGGTCAACTGTACATCCAACTTGCTGTCCGGCACGACCGCGCGGCCGTCACGGCCACCAGTAGCACGGGCATGAGCGCGATACAGTACTTTTTCGACCGACATGGCAATACTCCTTGAAAGATGAATCAGGCCTATCTATCTATAGATAGAGTAAGAAACCCACAACACGTTGTCGACTATCCCCTTCCCTACGAGGGAGACACATCGTTTTGCCTTACTACTTTACTTCGAAATCCTCCACGCCGCTTCGACCTCGTCAACGCGCGTCTTCGTCTGAAACAGGCGACTAGCCAGGACACTGCCCTGAAACGCCGCGTACAACGCCCTGGCGGCCGCACCCGGTTGGCCATTGACCAGCAGGGTATGGTCACGGGCACCCTGCTTCAACACCTCTTCAAGCCAAGCTTCGTTCGCTTTGAAGAATGCCTGAATGGCCAAGCGAACAGGGTCCGGCAGTGAGCCGATATCCGCCGCCAGCATCCCGCACAGACAGATCTGATCCCCATCGCCCAAGGTCCGACCGAACAACCGGGTGTAAGCGTGTAACTTCCCCTTGCCCGACGACAGTTCATCGAGCGATTGCAACATCTGCATCGCCTGGTGGCTGTACACGCTCACCGCCTCAAGCACCAAATCGTCTTTCGACGGGAAATAATAGTGGATGCTGGACGTCTTCACGCCCACCAACGCCGACAGATCACGATAGCTAAACCCGTTATAACCTCGCAGCATCATCAGCGTGATCGCATGGTCGAGGATTTGCGCGCGTACTGTCGTTGTCGTGTCCATGAATGCAACTTTATCTACTGGTAGATAGATTGTCAACTTTTTTCGTAGGCAAATGTCTGCACCGCTGCTCGGGCTTGGCGCAACGGTGTGATATTTTGGCCGACAAGATGCGCGTCCTGCCCGGATGCGCCCCGCCGGAGGAGGAAGATTCATGCATAAGAACCGTCCCCGAATGAAGACGGTCGGCCGTCGGCGCCGCAGGTTCGCGTCGCGTCTGAGCTGGATCGGTACGCTCTGCCCGTTGATGGTGTGTGCCCAGCAAGTACCCGTCGATGCGCTCAGCGCGATTCCAACCGTTGCCGCCGTCCATTCCGACCGCACCAGACCGCTCTTTGGAGACATTCAGGCCGGTCCGCTGACCATCACCCTGGAAACCACGACGTTAGCCGCCATTCAACAGGCGTTTGGTGGCGCGATCAAACACCGCGGCGACGCGGGCGATTCGGCGTACTGGCTGTGCTACACCGCGCTCGGCATACAAACAGCGTCCGATGCTGCTGCTCATGCGGACGTCCCCCGCATCGTCTTGTTCGTTTCCAATGGAGAAATGGGCGGCAGCACGCACACGCTGAGCACCGTCGCCCTAGAGCGTCAAGGCCGACCGGCGCGAACGTCGGCCCCCGCCGACGTGCGAGCGCAGGTGCGCTTGGACGGGCACCTGAGCCCGCTATCCGATCAGAAGACGCATCAGGCAGACATTCAACGCGCAGACGCGTCATCCAATGACCGCGACGATTGCCCCAATGCGCCGATGGTACTGCAGCATCTGGACTTCGGTATTCCGCCTGTCGGCGCACCCGTTGCGGACGTGGAGTCCGCGCTCGGTCGGCCGAACGGTGATCGCGATGGCAAGCGCGATGGCAACCTCGTTTATGCAAGCGAATTCCCCGCTGCCGGCACGCCGGGTGCCACCACGCTGCAGACGGTTCAGTACACGATAAGGTCGGGGGCCGTGGCGGGGATTGCGCTCACGCAGGTGACGACGAACTGACGTCGACACGCGACGCCGTCCGACTCATCCGACGCATACGCCCCAACAGCCAACCGTAATGCCCCCAGAATGCGAGCATCGTGGACTGCCACATGAAGTCGTCGGTCAGATTTTTGCTGATCATGCCGATGACCAACGCGAAGCCCGCACTGAGCAGCCAGGGCTGCCGCTTGAAAGCAGCAAGGGTGCGAAGCATGGTCGCAAACAACACGCATTGAAGGACGAGGCCGATCGCGCCCACCTCCAAGAGTGTGTTCAAAAACATATTGTGTGCATGCGTCGCCGCCTGTGCTTCCGCCTCCAGAAGCGACGAAGGCACGCTGTCGCCGAAGGTCCGATTCGGTAAGCGCTTGCCGAATCCGATCCCAAGCAGCGGCCGGTGCATCGCCTTGTCTAAATAAAAGCGCCAAATCAACGGCCGCGTATCGCGCGAGACGATGCGTTGCAGATCGGCGTCGACCGATGCGGCTTGCACCCCGGCCGGCTGAAGTTCCAGGTCGCGTTCGGCGCTCGAATGGATGATCATCACTGTCGCCCCGACAATCAACACTGCTCCCACCGCCGCCGCCGCCATCCGATGGCATTTCAGCAGTGGCCAGTAACCGATCGCAAGCACGCACGCCGCGCTGACATAAAAGAACCGATTGAGCGTTGCCGCGCCAATGGCCGATGCGCACACGAGTCCGAGTATGCCGAACGCCATCGTCCTGCGTTGCACACTCATCAACATGAACAACGGCATCACGAACAGCGCGACCGTGCTGGCCTGACCGACACCGGCGTAATAATGCAAAAGCCCGGGTTTAGGCAGATTGCCAGGGAGGAGACGAAAGCCGCTGATGCTCAGGTACGCGAGTACGATCGACCCGGCCATACAGCTAAACGCGAACCACCGCGTATTTTGGCAGGCCCATCCTGTCCGACCGGACGCCCCGCGTGTCGTCACGACCTGGGCGGGCGACCGATCTAGGGCAGGGTCGTCCCGACCGGCGGCCAGATAGTGAAATGCGATGAACACAATGAACGGATAGCCGATCTCGTCAAGCCAGCCCTGAATGCTCAGAGCGGGGTCCGTCGACCAGCACACCGACAATGCGCTCCATCCCGCCCATAGGCCGAAGGCCAAGAGCAATCGCCGTGGCGGCAGCGTCATCGGCGCTCGCCGGTTGCGGTGCGCCCTGAAGACAAATGCCAACGTCAATGCCAGCACACCGATGTCGATATAGACCAGTGCCGTCACGTGCCCCAACATCACCAGAAACGCCATCAGGCAAACGGCGAACAACAGTACTTGCTCTCCAACAGACCGCTTCATGCAACCTATTCCAGTAAGATCTCGAGACGCGCTCGAACGCGCGCCTCATCGATACCTGCCATACATGCCGCGCCGGACGGCGTTTTATTGATGCACTCTTCCATATTGCGGTCGCAACGTCGCGCCCAACTGACCGCGCTGCTGAAAATGCGTTGCTGATTCCGACAAGGAATCGCGTCCAAGGTTTCCGTCATGTACGGAACGTCGGCCCAAAACTCGCCGGCACCATGAACCAACACGCTTCCGGGGCCGAACAGCGCCAGCGTGGGCACCCCGATCATTCGCCCAAGATGGGCGACGCCCGTGTCCGGACAAGCCAACGCACGTGCGTTCGCCAAAAGGTGCCAAAGCTGCCCCAGGTCCAACTCACCGGCAAAATTGCGAAAACGCTGTTCCGGATCGATCTGCCGCACCAGCGCCCGTTCCGCCGCGCCCCCGCTCCAGACGGGTGTGAGGCCCTGGGCTTCCAATGATAAAGCGATTGTCCGCCAGCGTTCCGGCAACCATTGTTTCACCACGCTGTTTGCCCCGGGATGGAGCACGACGTAGGTACCGGGCGCGCCCGGCAAGTCGAACGGCGCAGCAGCAGGCGCGGCCCATTCGCCGTGC
>CAWUJR010000347.1:0-4577 GCA_963922375.1 uncultured Robbsia sp. | reverse complement strand
TGTACCCGCTGTACCCGCCGGTCCGACCGACGCGGTGCTGCGGGCCTTACGACACTTATTCTTGCTGCGCATTTGTCTGCTCTTTTCGCCTTTACTCCGCGTCATTTTCCCCTCGCCCCCCCCTCCTCCACTTGTCTGAATTGCCTTTGGCTGTCAAATCGGGCATCTACTCGGGCGTATCATCGACGCATCGCTTTCGCGTCGAAACGTCGCGACACGATCGCCGTGCATCGCCAATTCGGTCATTGCGTCCTGATCGGGTTAAAATGCGCCCGCATTTCGCAGTACGCTCGACTGCCCAGACAGGACGGCGCGACTTTCCGAACGAACGTACCGGAGAGTGAGCGTTGGCTTTTTTGACTGCCTAGAATGGCGCAGCTGACGACAATTGAATTGCCGAATCCCAGCCCTAGAGACAGAGTAGTCAAAACAGAGGATCCACATGAAGAAGCTTGCATTATGTTTGGCGATGGCCCTGATCGCGACGGGCGCTAGCGCCAAGGAATGGAAGGAAGTTCGCATCGGCGTGGACGCCAGCTATGCGCCGTTCGAATCGAAAGCCGCGGATGGCCAACTGGTCGGTTTCGACATCGATCTGGGCAATGCGCTGTGCGCCAAGATGCACGCGAAGTGCGAATGGGTCCCGACTGACTTCGACGGCCTGATCCCGGCATTGAAGGCGCGCAAGATCGACGCCATCATCTCGTCGCTGTCGATCACCGACGAGCGCAAGAAAGCGATCGCCTTCTCGGATCTGTTGTTCGATGCCCCGGCGCGTATGATCGCGAAGGCAGGCTCGCCCCTGAAGCCGACCGCCGAATCGTTGAAGGGCAAGAACGTGGGCGTCGAGCAAGGCACCACGCAGGAAACGTATGCAAAGGCCTACTGGCAGCCGAAGGGCGTCAATGTGGTGTCATACCAGAACCAGGATCAGGTCTACGCCGATCTGAAGTCGGGTCGTCTGGACGCGACGCTGCAGGATGAAGTGCAAGCGTCGGTTGGCTTCCTGAAGACGCCGAACGGTGCGGGCTATGCATTTGCCGGTCCGGACGTCGAAGACAAGAAGACGATCGGTGACGGCACCGGCATCGGCTTGCGTCCGGAAGACAAGGATCTGATCGCCCAGTTCAACGGTGCGATCAAGGCGATCCACAAGGATGGCGAGTTCAACACGATGGCCAAGAAGTATTTCGACTTCAACATCTACAAGCACTAATCTGCGGGTCACGTCGTGCGCACCGCGCGCATGACAACCAACCCGATGTCTGCGCGCCGGCGCCGCTCTCACCTTGCGGCGCCGGCGCCACATTCGCCTCATTGCGAAGGATGTTGATATGTTCCTGATGGGCTATGGGCCGGTCATTCTCGAAGGCACCTGGCAAACGATCCAGTTGTCGCTCTTGTCGCTGCTGGTCTCCATTCTGATGGGTCTGCTGGGCGCATGGGGCAAGTTGGCACGCAATCGCGTCGCCCGCGCCATCGCCACCGCTTACACCACGTTGATTCGCAGCGTTCCCGATCTCGTGCTGATGATGTTGCTGTTCTTCGGCATTCAGATCTGGTTGAACGTCCTCACGGACGCCCTGGGTACCGACCAGATCAATATCGACCCTTTCGTCGCAGGCGTGCTGACACTGGGCTTTATTTACGGCGCGTACTTTACCGAGACCTTCCGCGGTGCGTACCTCGCGGTGCCGCGTGGGCAGATGGAAGCCGCGATTGCCTATGGCATGACGCCTTTTCAGACGTTTCGTCGCGTGCTGTTTCCGCAGATGATGCGTCACGCGCTGCCTGGCATCGGCAATAACTGGCAGGTGGTCGTGAAGGCCACTGCGCTAGTGTCGATCATCGGCCTGGCCGATCTCGTCAAAGCGAGTCAGGACGCCGGCAAGGGTAGTCAAAACTTTTTCCTGTTCACGCTGGTGGCAGCGGCGCTGTATCTGGTCATCACGACCGTCTCGAATCTGGTGCTGATCGCACTGGAACGGCGCTATTCGGTGGGTGTCAGGAAGGCAGAACTATGATCGATTTGATTCAAGAATACTGGAAGCCCTTTCTGTATTCGGATGGCTTTCACGCCTCCGGGCTGGTGATCACGCTATGGCTCTTGGTGTTCTCCATTGCCGTGGGCTTCACGCTGTCCATTCCGCTGTCGATTGCCCGCGTATCGCCGCGTTTATGGCTGCGCGCACCGGTCTGGCTGTACACGTATGTGTTTCGCGGCACGCCGCTTTACGTGCAATTGCTGTTGTTCTACACCGGCTTGTACAGCCTGAATGTGGTGCGCAATCACCAGTTGCTGAACGATTTTTTCCGCGATGGGATGCACTGCACGCTGCTCGCGTTCTCGTTGAACACCTGCGCGTACACGACCGAAATCTTTGCCGGCGCGATCAAAGCGACGCCGCATGGCGAGATCGAAGCCGCGCGTGCATTCGGCATGTCCACCTTCAATCTGTATCGTCGGATCATCATGCCGTCGGCGCTGCGCCGTGCGTTGCCGTATTACAGCAATGAAGTGATCCTGATGCTGCATGCCACCACGGTCGCGTTCACCGCCACCGTGCCCGATATTCTGAAGGTCGCCCGCGACGCGAACTCCGCCACCTATATGACGATGCAGTCGTTTACGTTGGCTGGCCTTCTGTATATGGCGATTTCGTTTACCCTGGTCTATTTGTTCCGACGCGCAGAAAAGCGTTGGCTGGTTTATCTACAACCGCAATCGCATTGAACACCCCGAACGACCCTATGTATAAACTCATCGTCGACGACCTGCACAAACGCTATGGCGAGCAGGAAGTGCTCAAAGGGGTCTCGCTGCGCCTGCGTGCAGGTGACGTCACCAGCATCATCGGATCGAGCGGCTCCGGCAAGAGTACCTTTTTGCGCTGCATCAACTTCCTCGAGCAACCGAACGCTGGTCGCATCCTGCTCGATGGCGAGGAAGTCCGCACCGCCCCGTCACGTGACGGCGCGCTGCGCGTGGTCGACCCGCGCCAGTTGCAACGCTTTCGAAGCCGCTTGGCCATGGTGTTCCAGCACTTCAATCTGTGGGCACACATGACGGTGCTGGAGAACGTGATCGAAGCGCCCATGCATGTACTGGGCCTGTCGCGCAAGGAAGCAGAAGAACGTGCGCGTCGTTATCTCGAAAAAGTCGGCCTCGGACCGCAGGTCGAGCGGAAATACCCGTCGCATATGTCCGGCGGCCAGCAGCAGCGTGTGGCGATTGCACGCGCGCTGGCGATGGATCCGGAGATCATGCTGTTCGACGAACCCACGTCGGCGCTGGATCCGGAACTGGTTGGCGAGGTATTGAAGGTCATGCAGACGCTGGCCGAAGAAGGCCGCACGATGATCGTGGTGACGCACGAAATGAGCTTTGCGCGCAATGTCGCGAATCAGGTCGTGTTCCTGCACCAGGGCAGGATCGAAGAGGAAGGCACGCCGCAAGCCGTCTTCTCGGAAACGAAGAGCGAGCGCTTGCGGCAGTTCCTTTCGGGCAGTCTCAAATAGACTGTTTTTTCCGGCTTCAGCCGGCGAGCGTCGCGGACAGAATCTCGGACGCGCCGATGAAAGCCGGATTCTCTGCGGTGATCACATAGGTCGGGATGTTCGCCAGATAGCGCACAAACCGACCCTTTTGTTCGAAACGCTGGCGGAAGCTCGACGTATAGAAGCGCTCGCCCAGTTTCGGCACCACGCCGCCGCCCAGATACACCCCACCTTGCGCACCGAAGGTGATCGCCACATTCCCGGCGAAACTGCCGAGGATGCCGCAGAACACTTCGACGGTCTCGAGCGCCAACGCATCGCCGTCATTCGCCAGCTTGACGATCTCGGCCGAGCAAGGCGTGCCGACATGCTTCACGTCGGCCGCATTCATGATCGCTGCACGGAGCTGCTGTTCGTCGGCCAGTGCCGCGTAGATCAGTTCGATGCCCGGACCCGACGCCACGCGTTCGAACGACACATGCCCCCATTTGTGGCGCGCAAAGGCCAAAATCGCATCTTCGCGTGCGTCAATCGGCGCGAAGCTCGCATGGCCACCTTCGCTGGCGACCGGAATCCACCGGTCGTTCGAACAGACCAGACCTGCGACGCCCAAACCAGTGCCGGCGCCCAACACCGTGCGCACCGCCGACGGATGGCCCGCGCCCCCGCCTACCTGACGGACCTGATGCGGCTTCAGTGCCGGCACGGCTTGCGCCAGTGCGGCAAAGTCGTTGACGACTTTCAGCGTACGCAGACCTAACGCCTCGCGCGTCGCTTCGATCGAGAAACGCCAGTCGTGGTTCGTCATCGTCACCTGATCGCCGTCGATCGGATTCGCGATGGCAATGGCAGCATGCAGCACGCGGCCGTGCACATCCGCCGCGGCATCATTCGCACCCGTCTCGCTGACACCGGAATCACGGAAGAACTGCGTGATTGCTTCCGCAATGCCCGGAAAGTCCGCGCAGGCGTAGACCGTGATCGGACCGATATCGCCGGGTCCGCGTTCCAGCGCAAATCGTGCGTTGGTGCCGCCGACGTCCGCCAGCAAGCGCGGGCCATCGGTGTGCAGGCCGACG
>CAWUJR010000346.1:0-4585 GCA_963922375.1 uncultured Robbsia sp. | reverse complement strand
TGAAGTTGGACCGTCCCAGCGACGCGCGCAGGATTGTCGAGCAGGCGTTGGCCGAACAATGGGAACCGCGATTGGTCCGGCGTTATGGTGCCTGCGGCGGCGGCGATCCGCTACCGTTGATCCAGCGGGCCGAAACCTGGCAGGCCGCACATCCGGACGATGGCGACCTGTGCTTTGCGCTCGGACGCCTGTGCATCGAGCAACGTCTGTGGGGCAAAGCGCAGTCGTTCCTGGAGTCTGCACTCAGACTGGCACAGGACGATGCGTTGAAAGTGCGGGTGCATCGCGCATTGGCACGAATGCATGAAGCACTCGGCAACACGGATCTGGCAAACCGGCATTATCGCGATTGCGCGATGGCCGTGACCTTGCATTAGAGTGAATTTATTACCCCGATTGAGCGAAAACAGAGAGGAAATCACATGAGCTTCAATAACGTTCCCGCCGGCAACGATCTGCCGAACGACTTCAACGTCATCATCGAAATCCCGGCGCAAAGCGATCCGGTCAAGTACGAAGCGGACAAGGAACTGGGCCTGCTGGTCGTCGATCGTTTCATCGGTACCGGCATGCGCTATCCGGCCAACTACGGTTTCATCCCGAAGACGCTGGCAGGCGACGGCGATCCGGTCGACGTACTCGTCATCACGCCGTTCCCGCTGTTGGCCGGTTCGGTGGTGCGTGCGCGTACCGTCGGCATGCTGCAGATGACCGATGAGTCAGGCGTGGATGCGAAGTTGATCGCCGTGCCGGCCGACAAGATCTGCCCGGCGACGGCCCACATCAAGTCGATCGACGACGTGCCGGAAACGCTGAAGGCGCAGATCAAGCACTTCTTCGAGAACTACAAGGCACTGGAAAAAGGCAAGTGGGTGAAGGTCGAAGGCTGGCAAGGCATTGAAGCCGCACACAAGGAAATCACCGAAGGCGCAGCGAACTTCGGCAAGTAAGGCAGCGACCTCAGCCACTGCGTTTGAACGGATTATGTTCGCGTAATTCGTCTACGTAGTTGCCGATGCCGGCGGTCTCGCGGTCAAGAAACTGCGCGACCGCGTCGGCAAATCCCGGGTGCGCAAGCCAGTGTGCGGAGCGCGTCACCGTCGGCAAAAAACCGCGCGCCATCTTGTGTTCGCCTTGCGCGCCGCCTTCGAATACCGCAATGCCCTCGTCGATGCAAAATTCGAGCGGCTGGTAATAGGCCGTCTCGAAGTGCAGGCAGTCGACATGTTTCAACGCCCCCCAATAGCGTCCAAATAACGTGCCCCCATCCGGCTCGCGCTGATAGACCAGCAGCGAACTTGCGATCGGTTGGCCGTCCTGTTCCGCCACCACCAGCAGCAAATTGTCCGGTATCGACGCGCCAATCGACTCGAAGAAGGCGAGATTCAGATAAGGGCTGGAATGATGCTCGCGGTAGGTTTGCCGGTAGCAGCGATTGAAGAACCGCCAGTCCTCCGGTGTCGCGTCCGCGCCAAGAATTCGCCTGAACGTGACCCCGGCCTCGCGCACCTTGCGCCGCTCGGCACGAATATTTTTGCGTTTCTTTTGTTCGAGCGTCGCCAGAAATTCATCGAAGTGCTTATAGCCGGCGTTCAGCCAATGAAACTGCACCCCGCTGCGCTCCATCAGGCCGACCTCCGCCAGCAGATTCGCCTCATGTTCGCTCGGGTACAGCACATGGAGCGACGACATCCCCGATTGCTTCGCGAAACCCAGCAGCGTTTGCATCATGGCCAGTCGGGCCGTGTCGCTGGTGGCCAATACCCGCGCGCCGGTGACCGGCGTAAAAGGCACCGCGCAGAGCAGCTTCGGATAATACTCGAGGCCATGCTGTTCGTATGCGTTTGCCCAGGCCCAGTCGAACACGTATTCGCCATACGAATGCGATTTTGCATACAAGGGGACGGCCGCGATCAGCCGCTCACCGGGTGTCGGCGGCTGTTCGACCACATAGACGATGCCGTCGTCACCATCGTCATCCTCGCTGGTATCCGCATTGGCATCTTCGTCTGCGCCTTCGTCTGCATCGACGTTGGCATCCTGATCGGCGCTTGCTGTGGCATCCGCAGTGGCATCGCCGTCTTCCTCCCACAGCGTCAGAAAGCGCGGCGCCCAGCCGGTTTCGTCGGTGACGCAACCGGTGTCGGTGAGCGCGGCGAGAAACGCGTGCTTGAGAAACGGCGTTGGGCGCGGCTGGCTGGCCAGCAGCGCGTCCCACGCCTCGGCATTGATCTCGGCGGGCGAGGCCGCAATACGCATGCGATAATTCATCGAAATAGTGTCATCGTTCCAATGGCGCGCCCCGCGCTGCTCAACGGCCGAAGCCATGTCAACCCGTATAGCGCTTGCTCAAATCAACACGACTGTCGGCGACTTCGCCGGCAATATCGAACGACTGATAGCCGCAGCAAGCCAGGCCTATGCGGCCGGCGCACGCGTGCTGGTGGCACCGGAGTTGGCACTCTCCGGCTATCCGCCGGAAGACTTGCTGCTGCGTCCCGCTTTTTTCGCGGCGAGCGACCGCGCGTTGGCGCGGTTGTGCGACGCGATGCAGTCGTTCCCCGGGCTCCACCTAGTGGTTGGCCATCCGTATCGACGTCCCGGACGCATTCCCAGCCACCTGGACCTGCATTTCAATGCTACCGCAAATGATGAGCATGTCCCGTTCGACCGCAGCGTCCCGCCACGCGACACATTCAATGCGGCGTCCGTCATCGCGAACGGCGAGGTCGTCGGCGTCTACTTGAAGCAGGAACTGCCGAACGGCGAGGTCTTCGACGAAAAGCGCTACTTCGCGTCCGACCCGACGCCGTTCGTTTTCGAAGTCGACGGCATCCGACTAGGGATCATCATCTGCGAAGACGCCTGGCATCGCAGCGCGGCCTTGCTCGCGAAAGCCGCCGGCGCGCAGGTACTGCTGGTACCGAACGCGTCACCTTACCACCTGGACAAGGGCGACGTGCGCGTCGATATCGTTCGGGCGCGCATTCGCGAAACCGGATTGCCGGTCGTGTACGTGAACGCGGTGGGCGGCCAGGACGAACTCGTATTCGACGGCGGATCGTTCGTATTGGACGGCAGCGGCGAACGCGTCGCGCAGTTTCCGCAATTCGTCGAGAAGGTGGGGATCGTCGAATTTGAGACGAATCAAGGCGCGCCGGTCGTGGCGCCTGGTGCGACCTTCGCCCGTCCCGAGTCGTTGGAGGCACAGGTCTATCGAGCGCTGGTGCTGGGTGTGCGCGATTATGTCGGCAAAAATGGTTTTCCCGGCGCGATCATCGGTTTGTCCGGCGGAGTCGACTCGGCGCTGGTGCTGGCGATCGCGTGCGACGCGCTGGGTGCCGAGCGCGTGCGCACCGTGATGATGCCCTCGCGCTTTACCGCCGATATCTCACTGGAAGATGCGAAAGAGATGGCATCGCGTGTCGGCGTGCGTTATGACATTATTGAGATAGCGCCGATGGTGGCGGCATTCGAGGCGGCTTTGGCGCCTGAATTCGCCGATTTGGCCTCGGATGCGGCAGAAGAGAACATTCAGGCGCGAATTCGCGGTACCTTACTGATGGGGCTGTCGAACAAGTTCGGGTCGATTGTTTTGACCACCGGCAATAAAAGCGAGATGGCGGTCGGTTACTGTACGTTGTACGGGGACATGGCGGGCGGATTTGCGGTGATCAAAGACATCGCGAAGACCCTAGTTTATCGTTTGTGCCGATATCGGAACGGGAGCAGCGCATTCGGGCCGTCGGACATCATTCCGCAACGGATACTGACCCGGGCGCCCTCCGCCGAGCTGCGCGAAGACCAGACCGACCAGGACAGTTTGCCGCCGTATGAGACGCTGGATGCGATCATGCGGATGTATATGGAAGAGGACCGCGCACCGGCCGAGATCGCCGCTGCGGGTTTTGCGCCGGAAGACGTCGACCGCGTGATCGAGCTGATCAAGATCAATGAGTACAAGCGCCGTCAGGCGCCGATTGGCGTACGCGTCACGCCGCGTGCTTTTGGCAGAGACTGGCGTTACCCGATAACGTCTCGATTTGTCGACCAAGTCAAGAACTGAAACGTGAGGACATCATGAAGCAAATCACAGCGATCATTAAACCGTTCAAACTCGATGAAGTCCGCGAGGCGCTGGCTGGGGTGGGCGTCACCGGCTTGACCGTGACGGAGGTCAAGGGTTTCGGAAGGCAAAAGGGGCACACCGAGCTTTATCGCGGTGCGGAATATGTGGTCGACTTTCTGCCGAAGAACAAGATTGAAGTCGTCGTGGCCGATGCGCAAGCCGATGCCGTGATCGATGCGATCGTGACCGCGGCCCGCACCGGCAAGATCGGCGACGGCAAGATTTTCGTCAGCGACGTTGAAAGGGCCGTTCGTATTCGCACCGGGGAGCAGGACGAAGAGGCGGTATAACGCAGGCGATGGCGATGGCCATAGCGTGAGCGTGAGCGGCAGGCGGTGTCGCGGACGGAACGCCGTCGGTGCCGGCATAGCGCAGGTGGCATGGACATTCGCGATGCCGGCACCGCCGCCGCAGAAATGCCGCGGCGCGTGCAACAGGGCGGCCACCGCCCCGGCC